>JBCCAW010000316.1:0-7008 GCA_039814655.1 Myxococcota bacterium
CGCGACGCGCGACGCCGACGACGATGGCTTCGACGACGTCTTCGAGGGTGTGCAGCCCGGGAGCCGGCTCTGCTGGGACGTCGTCGTCCGGCGCAACGACCGCGTCGAGCCTCTCCGGACGCCGCAGGTGTTCGAGGCGCGGCTCAGCGTGCGCGCCGACGGGTCCGAAGTGGACACGCGCGTGGTCTACTTCCTCGTTCCAGCCGACACGTCGCTGCCGATTCTCCTCTGAGGGTCGGCGCTCGAAGGAGCCGGGCTCCTCAGCCGTCGTCGCGCTCGGCGTCGTTGTCGGTGTCGGCGCCGTCGTCGTCGCTCTTCTCGGCGTCGTCTTCGCCCGCTCCTCCCATGGGTGCGCCTTCGCCCGCCGCTCGGAGACTGGCACCGGCCGGGGCCGGCGCACGGCCCGCACCCTGCGCACGAATGCGACCGCCGAAGGTCCCGCTCACGCGATACTGCACGGCGCCGTCCGGCGTCGTCGCGGCCCGAAGCCGAGGCGTGACCTCCATCAGCGAAAAGAGCGCGCGGGTCTTGGTGCTCTTTTCGCGGTAGCTCTCCTTGACGTCCGCCCGCATGAGCAGGTCGATGCGCGACGCACGCAGCGGCCGAAGCAAGGTGATGGACCCCTCGCCGTCGAGGTTCAGGTCCGGGCCGCGGCTCTGGAGCCGTTCGAAGTCCATCACGCCGGCTTCCACGTTGGCGCGGATGGCGAGCACGCCAGCGTCGATTTGCTCCAGGGTGAAACCGTCGCCCGGGAGCGCGTCCACCTTCAGCTTCGCGTTTCCATCTCCCACCTGCAGGCCGTCCACGTCCAGGTTCACATGCCCCGCCGTGTTCGCGGCCTCGGCGGCCAGCGTGAGGTCGACGTCCGCGGTGAGCCGGCCGCGGAGCGGGAGCCCGAAGTACGCGCGAAGGAGCCCCATGCGCCGGAGGTTCAGTCCGTCCGCGTCGAGGACGAGCCGCTCGCTCTCTTCGCCGCGCTGCACCTCGCCTTCGAAGCTGCCGCCGGCGAGCTCCCCTTCGAAGGTCACGGCCACCGAACCCGTCAGCAAGGCGAGCAAGCCCACACGGGCGTGCACCCGCGGGAGCGTCATGGCCAAGGGCGGCGTACCCGGGGTCTCCGGCGCCTTCGTCAGGGTGACCCCCGTGAGCGTCACGCCCGTCACGAAGCTCGGGCTGAGGTCCACGATCTCCAGGCCGAAGCCGCTCGGCGAGCGCACGCCGCCGGGGCCAAGGGGGCTCTCGACCTCCTGGATGATGCGCTCCTTCACCCGGTCGTAGGGGAAGGTCAGGTACGCAAAGACCGTGAAGCAGAACCCGAAAAACAGCGGGTAGCCGATGAAGCGCCGGAGCTTCTTACGCATGAGCGATCCTCATCTGGTGCGCCTCAACGGGGCCCCGGCGGACCGGCACGCCCGCCGGCGCGCATGCTCGAGCGCATGGCCGAGCCGTCACCCTCGTCCTCGGCCTCCGCTCGGTCGTAGGCGATGACGCCGATCTGCACGTTGTAGTTCGTGCCCTGGCGGAAGTGCTCGATCTGCAGGCGCTCGATGGCCACCGGGTAGCGGCTGTTTTCGATGTCCGCGAGCATGAGCATCACCGGCCGGAGCTCCACGCCCGGAAGCGTCGCGCGCACGTTGCGCCGGGTGAAGCCGCCGATGACCTGCTCGGGCTGGTCCGTGACCTCCCGGAGCGTGAGCTCCTGGCCCTGAGCCCGGGCCTCGATGAAGCTCCCGAGCGGCGGCGCCGGCGTGCCATAGCGCTGCGCGGCCGCGCGCTCCTCGGCGCGCCGGACCGCGAGCTGCCCCTGGCCGCGCTGGATTGCGCGCAGCGTGGCGACGATCTCTCGGTTCTCGTCCTCGATGTCGCCGATGGCCCGGGTCATCAGCACCATGGGGAGCAGCACGACGATGGCCAGGAAGACGACGCCGAGCACGCGCACCAGGCGCCGCTCGCGGTCGTTCAGGTTCTCGAAGCTGCGTCGCAGCCCGGCGAAGGGATCAGCGGCCACGGTTCCTCCTTCGGCGCGAGCCCTCGTCCTCGTCCTCCGGCGCGTCGCCGGGGCATCCGATGCTGACCTCCAGGCGGTAGTTGAGCTTCTCGTCGCCCGCGTTGGAGGTGGGTCCCTTGTCGACCTCACGGAAGCACTCGTGAGCCTCGAGCGCGGCGACGATCTGGTCGCGCTCGGCGATGCTCGCGACGACGCCCTGGATCTCGAAGCGCCCCTCGCGCGCGACGTCGTCGACCTCCACGGTGAGGCGCCGCGTATCGTGGCTCACCTCCGCGGAGACCGCGGCGCTGATGGCTTCGAGGGCGTCGAAGGCCGTGAAGCGGGGGAGCGGGTCGTCGGCACTGGCGCCCCCTTCGAGCAGCTCCTTGGCGCGGCTGGGGCTCGTGGTGCGCGTGTCGAAGACCGCCTCGGTGACCTCCCCGAGCTGCGCCCGGAGCTCCTCTCGCTCGTCGCTCAGCGTCGACCAGCGGGCGTAGGTCGCGAAGGCAAAGCTCAGGAGCACCGCCGCGGCCGCCGCGGCGACGAGCCGGGCGTGGTCACGGACCCAGCCGAGGCTTTGCGTCGAGGCGAACTCACCCTGGCGGAGGTCGAGGCGCTTGCCCTTGTTGGCCATGCGTCCGGCCAGCGCGAGGGCCCGTGCCCAGGGAAGCGCGGCGAGCGCGTCCTGGGAGGGAGCCTCGGCCTCGTCGGACTCTCCGGGCTGTTCGCCGGGGGCCGCGAGCTCGAGGCGCGGCGCACGCGGCGCGCCTTCCGCCGGCCCGGCGGCGGCCTCCACCGCCGCAGCCCCGTCCGGGGCAGCACCGATCGAGGCAGCACCGTCAAGCGGCGACTCCAGCGCAGCGGACAAGGGCGGGAGGCTCTCGGGCTCCGGACCTTCGAGCGCGTCGGCGAACCCGGGGAGGGTCGCCGTGGACTCCGGGGGAAGGGAGACGGGCCGGCCGGTCGCGTAGGGTCCGGGCAGCGGGAGCGCGGGCATGGGCAGGGGCGCGGCGTCCACGCCGGTCACTTCGCCGAGCCAGGGCAGCACGAGGCTCGGTGCGCCTACGCCGGCGGCGAAGACGCGCGCGATGGGCGCGCGGCCCGAGGCCCGGTACGCCCCGATGCTCCGGCGGAGGCTCATGGTGAGCTGCGCGGCGCCGGAGCCGCCGGCCCGGAGCGCGTCGTCGCCGCCGCTCAGGGTCCGGGCAAAGGTGCAGGCGCCGGCCTCGAGCACGCAGACCTCGGTCCGCGTCGCGTCGACCTCCACGAGCAGCGTGATCTCCGCGGAGGCCAGCTCCGGCAGCACGTGGCGCAGGCCGTCGAGGGCCGCGGCGCCAACGGCCAGCTCCTTCGGGTCGATGCCCGCGCTCGCCAGCTCCGCCAGCCGGCCCGCGACGCGCTCCTTGGGCACCGCCGTCGCGAGCACGCGAAAGGTCGTCGCGTCCTGGTCCACGGGCTGGTGGTCGATGACCGCGTCGATGGCCTCGAAGGGCAGCAGGTCGTCGAGCTGGCCCGGGAGCGTCTCGGCCACCTTCTTGGCCTTGGCGACGCCGATGGGCAGCTCCACCACGCGAAGCGACGCCTCCTGACCGTCCAGCGCGGCGACCACCAGCTCCGGCGGCGGGCTGAGCTGCTCCACCACCTGCTGTACCGCCGCCGCGAGGGCGTCGTCTCGCGCGTCGAGGCCCGGCGAGCTTCCGTCGGGCAGCGGGCCCGGCGCCTCTACGCGGGCGCCGACGTATTGGAGCACCTCGACCTTGCGCGACGAGGTGCGCGCCAACACGCCGCGCACGTCGTCCCCGTCGATATCGATGCCGAGAATCCGTGCCATCAGTCGACCCGGTAGTAGTGGAAGATGCCGAGCCCCGGCATGCGCCCGGCGTTGGGGGGAGGCGGGGTCCAGCGGTCGTGGAAGTTCATGATCGTGTTCAATCGCGTGCGCGCCTTCCAGCCGCCGACGCAATAGCCCGTGGCATCGCGCTCGCGGCAGCCGGCCTGGCCCGTGACCTGAATGGTGAAGATGCGGGCGGCGGTGACGAAGCTGTTGTCGATCTCCGACCGCGCCGCCGCGGGGATGCTGATGGGCGTGAAGAGGAGCGGGCTCTCCTGGCCGAGAAAGCCCTGGAGCATGGGATAGAGGTCCCGGGAGCCGCCGCGCCCTTCGACGAAGTTCAAAAAGTCCGAGACGCGCGTGAAGAAGGGCACGGGGATGAGCTGCCGCGCCGTGTTCGTGAGCTGGATGAACTTGGCGGCCTCGAGCGGGTCGGCGCAGAGCGTCGTGCCTTCGAGGAACGAGCAGAGCCGCGCCAGGAGCACCTCCGGCGGGCCCTCGTTCACATTGACCAGGCCCGAGCCATAGATGGTCAGCGTGCGCGCCTCCGGGTCCTCGGGCCGCGGCTCGACGAAGGTCGCCCAGAAGTCGTCGCCCACGCCGCGGATCATCCGGAGCTCCTCGAGGGAGTCGAGGGGCGCGTTCTTGCCGCGGTAGGGGTCCGGGAGGCGCTGGTAGAGGTCGTCCTCGGAGCCGCTCGCGCTCACCTGCGAGCGCCCGGGATCGAAGACCGTGCGGTCCGAATCGTAGTCCCACCAGTCGATGAGCGCGCCGATGGCGTCGATGCGGCTCGTGAGCTGCCCGTCCCGGTCGCGCTGCTGGAAGAGCGGGTCGAAGGGGCTCGGCGCCTGGTAGCCGCCGGTCATGGCGAAGAGCTGCATGGCCAGGCTCCGCCGGGCCTGGTCGCCGGCGAAGTTCAGCGGGAGGTTCACGTTGATCTTCGAGTTTTCGGCGAAGGCCACGATCTCGCAGCCCGCGTCGGTGCCGTCGAGGCCCTGGGCGCTGCCGAGGTCGATGCCTGTCTGCAACCCCTGGCTCCCCTCGAAGTCGCAGAAGGGCTTGAGCACTTCGTTTGCCAGCGCCCAGACCGGGAGCATGGGCGGCGGCCGGCCGATGAGCGCCTGATAGAGCGGCGCCACCGTCGCGCGGATCTGCGGCTCCCGCTGCACGAGCAGCCGCGTCAGGTTGAGCCCGCTCCGGGCCATGAACTCCGCGCGCACCTCTTCCCGGGCGCTGCTCGCGATGGCGAAATGCGTCCCCGTGGTCTCGTGAAAGTCCGCGAGCACGACGGTGAGGATGGTGATGGCCGTGATGGCGATGATCAGCGCTACGCCGCGCTGGCGTTCGGGCCCGCCGCGCCGCGCCCGTCGCGCCCTCCGCCGGCTCCCCTCCGCGCCTCGAAGCACGAGGCGGCGTCCGTGTCGCAGCCGGCTCATGGGTTGTAGATCGCGTGGTTGAGGCCGAAGCGCATGGGCACGGCGGCGCGCGTGGCGTAGGTCAGCGTGCGCCCGCGGCGCCGCGGGTGCGGCACCTCGAGGGTGATCTTCACCTGCGCGGGGAGCAGGTTGGGCTGGCCCGTGACGCTCGCCTCGCCCTCGACGGCGCTCCACGTTCGCTGCCACTCGCCGGTGTTCGGGTTCAGGTACTCGAACTCGAGGCCCTCCACGTCTTCGAGGAGGATCTCCACGCGGCCTCCGCGCTGGCAATCGTCGTCGATGCGGTTCTGCTCGCGCCGCGCCAGCACGAGCATGTCCTCTTCCGGGTGCCGCGTGACGAAGTAGCTGACCTCGTTCTGGTCCGACTCGTGTGCGTCCCGGTAGAGGCGCCGGTGCCCGAAGGAGGTGAAGTCGAGGCGGTCGCCGCGGGTCCGGTCGTCGCCGATGAAGCAGGTCTGCGTCACCTCGAGGGACGGGCTCGGGTTCACCTGCGCCGACACGTAGGCCATGGAGATCTCCCGGGCCATGCGCGTGAGCGCCGCCTGCACCACGTGGTTGCGCTCGAGGCTCTCTTCCACGCGCTGCTTGTTCCGCGCGGTCTGGCTGAAGCCACCCCAAACGGCCGCCGAGACCATGGAGAGAATGGCGATGGAGACCATGGTCTCGATGAGCGTGATGCCGCGAAGGCGTCTCGGGAGGGAGCGGGTCATTGCGCGTTGCTCTCGCCCGCGTCTCCACTCGAGCCGCCGCCGCTGAGCTGCTCGATGGCGCTGTCCACGGCGTCCGCGTCCGGCGCGGCGCCCTGCTCGGCGACCAGGTACTGGAACACGTCGAAGCTCAGCTCTCGCTCGCCTTCGGTCCAGTTCACCGTGACGACGGCGCGGCGCACCTGCTCCTCGATGCTCGGCTTGAGCACGGGAAAGGCGAGGCTGATGGCGAGCTCGGCCATGCCGTCGCCGCCGAGGTTGCCCCCGCCCCCGAGGAGCGAGTCGAGCGTGTTCGTTTGCGCCGCCGAGTCGCCGACGATGGAGCTCGCATCCAGGCCCGATTCGGCGCCGGCGCCCTCACCCTCCTCGTCCTCGAGCAGCCCCTCTTCCGGAAGCAGGTCCGGAAGCACCACGCGCTCCACGCGCCACTCGCAGGAGAAGCCGTCGACCTCGCCGCCCTCGCAGCAGCCGTCGCGACCGGAGGCGTCGACGGCGGGGAAGCCCTCGAGGGCCATCTCCTCTTCGACCTCGAACATCTTGCAGCGCGCGAGGTTCGCCGCGACGGAGATCTGCCGCGCCCGCGTGGCAACGGCGATGGCCTGGCCCTGGCTCGAGAAGATGGCCGTGAGCCCGAGCGCGAGGATCGCGATGGCGACCATCACCTCGAGGAGCGTGAAGGCCTGACGTCGCGCTGCCCTCACAGCCCATCCCTCACTTCGCCGTCCTCGTCGTCGAGCGTGGGCGGGTCGTAGGCGAAGGAGCGAATGCGCCCGGCGCCAGTGAGCGCGTGAATCTCGACGGTGAAGATGTGGTCGTTGGCGTCGGCGAGCTGCACCGTGGCGTGCTCCGCGCGGCCGCCGGGGAAGAAGTGAATGTAGCCCTTGCCGCTCGTGCGCGGCTCCGGCTCGTGCGGCGTCGTGAGCTGCACGATGCGCACGTCCTCGAGGCGCTTGGGCTGGTAGCGGCGGATGGGTTCGCCCTCGCCGTTCAGGATGGGGCCAAAGCGCGAGCGGTTCGCCTGCACCACCACGGTCTCGTCGAGGCGCG
>JBCCAW010000359.1:0-6197 GCA_039814655.1 Myxococcota bacterium
CACGCCGAGCGGCGCCGGCGCGTCACCCTCGACGTAGGGGCGGCCGAGGCGCCCGTCGAAGACGTAGTCCGTCGAGACATGCACCAGCAGTGCGCCCGCGGCGTTGGCGGCGCGGGCGAGGGCCGCGACTGCCGAGCCGTTGATGCGTCCGGCGAGCTCGGGCTCCTCCTCCGCGCGGTCGACCGCCGTATAGGCCGCCGCGTTCAGTACGACGTCCGGCCGGCCCGCCGCGACCGCGGCTTCCACCGCCGCGTCGTCCCTCGCCAGGTCGAGGGCCTGCCGGTCCTGCGGCAGGAGCGTCATGCCCGGCGCCTCGAGGCGTTGAAGCGCCGTCCCGAGCTGCCCGGTGCTCCCGGTCAGCAGCACGCGCATCAATCGCCCCGCACGCCCAGGCGTTCTCCGCGGTAGCGCCCCTCGAGAATGGCGCGCCACCAGGGCTCGTTCGCGAGGTACCAGCCCACCGTGTCCCGGAGCCCGGTCTCGAAGTCGTGCTGCGGCTTCCAGCCGAGCTCGCCCTGGAGCTTCGTCGCGTCGATGGCGTAGCGGTGATCGTGCCCCGGCCGGTCCGTCACGAAGGTGATCAGCTCCCGGCGCGGCGTGTCCAGGGTCTTGAGCGCGTCGTGGGCATCACAGATGCCGTGCACGACCTCGAGGTTCGTCCGCTCCGCGTCTCCGCCGACGCAGTAGGTCGAGCCGGGCTCGCCGGCTTCCGCCATGCGCCTCAGCGCCCGCGCATGGTCCGACACGTGCAGCCAATCGCGCACGTTCGAGCCGTCGCCGTAGACGGGGAGGGCGCCGCCTTCGAGGCCCTTCAGCGTCATCAGCGGGATCAGCTTCTCGGGAAACTGCCGCGGGCCGTAGTTGTTGGAGCAGTTGCTCACCACCACGGGGAGCTGGAAGGTCCGCGCCCAGGCACGCACGAGGTGGTCCGAGGCCGCCTTCGACGCCGAGTAAGGCGAGCTCGGGTCGTAGGCCGTGGTCTCGCTGAACTTGCCCTCGGGCCCGAGCGAGCCGAACACCTCGTCCGTCGAGATGTGAATGAACCGAAAGCGCGCCTTGCCCTCCGCGGGCAGCCCGTCGAAGTGCGTCCGGGCCGCGTGGAGCATGTTCGCCGTGCCCACCACGTTCGTCTCCACGAACACGAGCGGCGCGTCGATGCTCCGGTCCACGTGGGACTCGGCGGCGAGGTGGTAGACCGTGTCCGGCGCGTAGCTGGCGAAGAGCTGGTCCACCGCCGCGCGGTCGTTCACGTCGACCTGCTCGAAGACGTAGCGCGGGTGGTCCGCGACGTCGTCGAGGGAGGCCGGGTTGGCCGCGTAGGTGAGCGCGTCGACGTTGACGACGCGAGCCTCGGTCTCCGCGAGGAGCTGATGCACGAGCTCGGAGCCGATGAAGCCGGCGCCGCCGGTGAGGAGGACGGTAGGTGTGGTCATCGCAGGCTTGGAAGTCGAGACGCGCCCACGACTCATGCGGGGGGCATCGGGTCCGGTAGCTCGGAGAGCAGCGGCGCGCTGGCGTCGCGCGCGTTGATCACGGTGGCCTCGGCCGCCCAGTCGATGCCGAGGGCCGGGTCGTCGTAGCGGAGGCCTCGCTCGAGCTCACGCCCATAGGTGGCGGTCACGAGGTAGTGAATCTCCGTGTCCGGCTCGAGGGTTAAAAAGCCATGGGCGAAGCCCGGCGGAACCCAGAGCTGCATGGGCGTGGCGGCGTCGAGCCGCACGAGCACGTGCTGCCCGAAGGTCCGGGAGCCCTCACGCACGTCGACGGCGACGTCCTGTACGGCGCCGCGAACGACCCGGACGAGCTTGCCCTGGGCCTTCGGCGGCAGCTGGTAGTGCAGGCCCCGAAGCGTGTGGCACTCCGCCGAGAGCGAGCGGTTGTGCTGCACGAAGCGGCCGCCGAGACCGAGGGCCTCGGCCCACTCGTCCCGCCACACCTCCTCGAACGCCCCGCGCGCGTCGCCGTGGCGGCGCGTGTGCAGTTTCCGCACCTCCGGGAGCGCCGTCGCCTCGACCTCACCCATGAGGCCTCCCTAGCCCGAAGCCTCGGGGCATTCAACAGTGTCCTCGGGGGTAGCGACGATGGCGTCGGCCTCCGCCGCGCCCCGGGCGCGGCATGTCTCAGCCGGTGCCCACGACCTTGGCGAGGACCACGGTGATGTTGTCCGGGCCGCCGTTGGCGTTCGCGCGTTCGATCAGCCGGGCCGCCGCCGAGCGCATGTCCTTCGGTTCGCTCGCCACGATCTCCTCGATCTCCGCGTCGCTCGCCGGTCCGCAGAGCCCGTCCGAGCAGAGCACGTAGATGTCGCCGGGCTCTGGCCGGTCGAGCTGCGTGTCGACCTTCACCGAGTCCTTCATGCCCAGCGCGCGCACGATCACGTTCTTGTGGGGGAAGTTCGCGATCTCCTCTTCGGAGAGCCGCTTCATCTTGATGTAGTCGTTGAGGAGAGAGTGGTCTTCGGTGAGCTGGTGCAGCTTTCCGTCGCGCAGCCGGTACGCGCGCGAGTCGCCCACGTGCGCGATGAGGACGCCGTCGTCCACGATGAGGATGCCGACGACGGTCGTCCCCATGCCCCGAAGCTTCGACTCGCGCTGCGCCGACTCGTAGATGCGCAGGTTGGCCAGCTTGATGCTGGTGATGAGCCGGTTCTCTTCGTAGCCCCGGCTCTTGTCCATCTTGTACGGCCAGGTCGCCTCCGGGTCGGCGCTCGTCGCCCGGAAGAACTCCCGCAGCGTGTCGATGGCCATGCGGCTCGCGACCTCACCCGAGGCGTGCCCCCCCATGCCGTCGGCGACGACATACAGGTTGTCCTCGTCGAGGCACGTGAAGTTGTCCTCGTTGTGGGTTCGCTTCATCCCGACGTTGGTTTCGCCGGTCGCGATGACTCTTGCGCGGGGCACGGAAGAGCTGGACTGTAGGAATCCGCTCTGCACGGTGTCAACGCGGAGGTGCTTGCAGGCGCACTCTTGGAGCGGTTCACTGCCCGCGGTGGCCGAGGAGAGCGAGCTCGAGGAGATCCGCGCCGGGCTGCGCGCCCTGCTCGCCTGGGAGGAGGAGCTCAGCGGCGACTCCCTCGGCGGAGCCGTGCTGCCCGCGCCCAGCATGACCCCCCTGGCCGCCCCTGCGCCCCTGCCGCGCGAAGACGCGCCATCCGCCCCCGCGCCCCGGCCGCGTCAAGAAGCGCCCGCCGCCCCCGCGCCCGCTCCTCGTGAGGAAGCGCCCACCCTCGCCGCGCCAGGCGCCGCGTCGCCGGTCCCTGCGGCGCCGGTGAGCCTCGAGGTGCTCGCGACGGAGGCCGCGTCGTGCACCCGCTGCCGACTGCACGAAGGCCGCACGAAAAGCGTGTTCGCGCGGGGCAGCGCCGCGACGGACCTCGCCTTCGTCGGCGAAGGCCCCGGCTACCATGAAGACCAGCAGGGCCTCCCCTTCGTCGGGCGCGCGGGGCAGCTCCTCGATCGCATGGTCGTAGCCATGGGCTACACGCGCGAGGGCGTGTACGTCTGCAACGTCGTCAAGTGCCGTCCGCCGGACAACCGGGCCCCGAAACCCGACGAGGCCGGCGCCTGCGCGCGCTACCTCGAGGGGCAGCTCGACGTGGTCGCCCCGAAGGCCATCGTGGCCCTTGGCCGCACGGCCGCCGTCGGCCTCGGCGTGTGCGGTCCGGAGACCCGGGGCTGGCGCGGCACCTGGGGCGTCTGGCGCGGGATCCCCGTGATGCCCACCTACCACCCGGCCTTCCTCCTCCGGAGCCCTCAGCACAAGCGGGCGGTCTGGGAGGACTTGCAGGCGGTACTTCGTCGGCTGGGCCGACCGGTACCCGGGCGCTGAGCTCGACGCGGGTCCTTGGCCCCGCAGGGCGCGCGAGCCATGCTCCTGCCATGGGGAGCGACCCAGACGACGACGAGCTGGAGCTGCCGTCCCTCCCTCCTCTGCCGCCCCTCGGCGAGAGCGAAGAGCCGCTCGGGGACGGCGTCGGGGACGATGGCCTCGCCCTGCCCGAGGAGGGCGAGAGCAACCTCGACGACAGTGAGGGCGTGGAGGGCTTCGACGCCGGCGCTTTCCTCGACGCGGGCCTGGCGGAGGCCGAGGACTCGGAGAGTCTCCTCGACGACGCACCGGCGGACCTCCGCGACCTCGGCGCCGACGCCCTCGAAGACGCCCGGGGCAGCGGGGAGAGCTGGCTCGGGGATCCGGGTCCGGGCCTGGACGACGACGTGCTCGGCGACTTCGTCGATGAACCTTCCGGGGCCCTCGCCGCCGCCGAAGAGGGTGAGGGGCCCGGGGACGAAGACTTCGACCTGCCGGCGCTCCCTCCGCTCTCCGGCGCCAGCGTGGGAGACGAAGGCGACGCGGACCTCGACCTCGGTGGGCTCGAGGACATCGCCTGGGCCGGGCTCGATCGGGAGGTCGAGCTGCGCCTCGAGGGGCGCTCCGTGCCGCCGCCGGTGCCCGTTCGCACGCTCCACTGGGTGGCGGCCCCCGTCGTGGCGGCCGACCTCGCGGCCGACGGCGTGCTCTTCGCCGTCGGCGACGACGTGTGGCGTGGCGACGAGGATGGCTCCGAGGCCCGGCCCGCGCGGGGTCTCGAAGCCGAGGACCTCGTCAGCGTCGCGCCCCTCGATGCGACGCGCGTGCTCGTGGGTACGCGCCTCGGAGGCGTCTACCGAAGCCTCGACGGGGGCCGGAGCTTCGAGCCCGCCAACAGCTGGCGCTCGGGAGGCGAGCCCACGGTGCCCTGCTACGTGCTCGCCGCCGGCGAGCGCGTCTGGCTTTGGGCCGGCGGAGCGCTCTACCGAAGCGACGACGTGGGTGGGCATTGGTTCGGGCCCCTGCTCTCGCACCCGGTGCTCGACGTGGCGCGCGACGGAGCGGACGCGACGCAGGTCCTGGCCTTGGAGCGCGTCGGCGATCGGCTGCGCTTGGCCCGGGCCGGGAGCACCGACGCCTCCTTCGCCGTGCGGGAGCTTCCTCCGCTCCCGGATTCCAGCCCGCGCGGGGCCCTTCGGCTGGCGGCCCACGGCGACCAGTGGATGGTGTGGGCGGAAGGGGCGGCGGCGGGACCCTGGTGGTCCGGCGCCCCCGCGGCCCCCGTCGGCGAGGCGGCGGGCGCGCTGGCCGGTCTCTTCGACGCGCGCGGCCGTCCATGCTTCGCCCTCCACGCCATGCGCGAGGACCGGGTGCTCATCCTGCGCGGGTTCCCGCCCACGGCGGCGCTCTTCGACCGGCGGAGCGGCAAGGCGGCCTCGGACCCGGAAGGAGACCACCGGGCGCGCGCGCTCGGGCGCGTCGGCGACGCGATTCTCCTGGCGTGCACGGCCGGGCTCTTCGTGCTCGAGGACGAGGCATGACCGCCCGGGTCTCCGAGGCGCCGGAGCCCCCCGCGCACGAGACCACGAAGCCGCCCGCGGCCCGGGTCCTGGCGGAGGTGCTCCGCGACGGCCTCGGCGCCAGCGGCGACTCCGTACGGCGCGCCCTGGGCCTCCCGGACGACGCCACGGACGGCGCGGTCGCGCGCGCGCTGGTGCAGGTGCTCGGCGCGACGCGCAACGCGGCGCTGACTCTCCTCGCGCCGGGGCGCGACGCCGAGGAGGCGCAGGCCGAGCCCGCCGGCGACGCGCCGTCGGCCAGCGCCGACACGTCGCTCCTCGGCCGCCTTGGCGCCGAGGGGCCGGGCGGCATCGACGTGGCCCGCGTCCGCGAGGTGAAGACCCTCGTCGCCCTGCTCCGGGCCGGTCGCCGGCGTCAGCGCCTGGCGGCCCTCGCGCGGCTGGCGGGGCTCCTCGAGGACGGGGACCTCGGCGGGGAAGACCTCCGCCTCGTGCGCCGCACGCTGGCCGAGCTGCGTGACGTGAGCCTCGGCGCGGCGCTCCCGCGGGCGCGCGTGGCGCTTCCGGGGAGCGAGGGGCGGCTGGCCCGTAACGAGCGCGATCGGCTGCAGCGCCTCGCCGAGCGCTTCCGCGCCGAAATCGCCCGCTTCTGGGAGGGGGAGGGCCCGGAGCCGCTCGCCGCCGCCACCGCCGAGGACCGAGCGACGCTTCTGCTCGGTCTGCCGGAGCAGGGCGAGGTCACCCTCGGGCACGTCGCGGCCACGCGCGAGCGGGGGCGTGGCGCGCCGGGGCCGGACACGGGGGGGACGCGGCGCGAGGTCCGGGCGCCCCGCCCCGACCCCGGCGATACACCCCACGGCCCCACGCGCG
>JBCCAW010000034.1:0-19280 GCA_039814655.1 Myxococcota bacterium
CCGACGTGCTCGCGCTCACCGGCAGCGGCACGCCCGGCGAGACCGTGCTCGTGGAGGACCTCGAGGGCACCGAGCGCGTGCGCGGCACCGCGGACGCCAGCGGACGCTTCCGCCTCGACGTACCGCTCGCGCTCGGCCTGAACCGGCTGCGCCTCGTGGCGCTACGACCGGACGGGGAGCGCGTGCCGGGCTGGAGCGGCAACAACTTCGCCTTCGACCGGCCCGAGGGCGCCCGGCGGACGCTGCCGGTGAGCGCCACCGTGGACGTGGCGCGCCTCCCGTAGGAGTCTCGCGGTGTGACCGAGGAGGAGACGCCGGGCGGGCTCTTCGCCGGAGAAGCGCTGGCGAGCGACGCCATCGGGCGCCTGATCGAGTTCTGGGGCTTCAAGCGCAACATGGGCCGGCTCTGGACCGTGCTCTACCTCGCGGCGGAGCCGCTCTCGGCCAAGGCACTGCAGGAGCGGCTGGGCCTGAGCAGCGGGGCCGTGTCCATGACCGCGAGCGAGCTCCAGCGCTGGGGCGTCGTGAAGAAGGTCTGGGTCCAGGGCGAGCGCCGGGACTTCTTCGTGGCCGAGGGCAACTTCTGGAAGATGATCTCCCGGGTCTTCGAGGAGCGGGAACGGGCGCAGATCCTCGAGGCGCTCGACGCGCTGGACGAAGCCCTCGAGGACCTCCAGCTGCGGGCCGAAAGTGAGGACCCGGCGGTGAGCGCGCGGGCGGCCCAGGCCGCCGAGCGCGTGGAGCAGCTCCAGGACCTCGCGCGCCTCGGCCGCGAGCTTCTCGACGTGCTCATCCGCAATGCGCGCGTGGACGCGAGCCCGCTCCTGCGCGTGCTGCTGGGAGCGAGCCGTCGCGCGGGCGAGGAGCCAGAGCGCTGAGCTCGCGTCGCCTCGAGCTGCTCCGGGACGCGCTGGACGCGCGCGTCGTCCGGGGCCTCATCGCGCTCCTCATCGTCGTCAGCGTGCTCCCCTTTCCGGAGCTCGAGGGGCGCCTACGCCCGGCGTTCCTCGTCGTCTTCGGCGTCGAGCTCGTGCTCCGCGTCGTCGTGCTGACGCGCCTCGGACCGCGCCGCCGGGGCGCGAGCCGGCGCCTCGCATGGGCCTTCGTCGCCATCGATCTGCTGGCCTGGTTGAGCTTCCTTCCCCTCGAGGGGCTCATGGGCCGGCAGCTGCTCCGCGGTCTGCGCCTGGTGCGCCTTCTGGTGCTCGTGCGCTTCGTGCGCGAGCGGCTGGCCGACGTCTGGTCCGTGCTCAGCCGCCGGGAGCAGGTCCAGCAGCTGGGCCTCGTCACGAGCTTCGTGTTGGCGCTGTCCTTCGTCACCGCGGTGCTGCTGAGCAACCTGGCCATCGACCATGACTACGACGGACGCGGCGGGCTCGGGAGCGCCGACGACTTCTGGGACCGGCTGTGGTGGTCCTTTCGCCAGGTGGAGAGTCCCGACAACCTCGTCCCGAACCTCGCCGGGAGTCCCTTGCTCGTGGTCGTCAGCCTCGGCCTGACGATCACCGGCATCTTCGTGTTCAGCTACCTCGTCGGCCTGGGGGCGAACGTGGTGGAGCAGGTCGTGCGTGCGGAGCGTCGGCGCAGCGTCGGCTTCCGGGGCCACACGGTGGTGGTCGGGCCCGTGGACGACGCCGAGCTCTTGGTGCGGGAGTTCGTGCGCATGTACGCGAAGAACCGAGGGCGCCTCGTGCCCGCGCCGCGCATCGCGTTGCTCGGGGGCACGGAGCAGCCGCCGGCGTACCTCTACGAACGGGGCTTTCGCACCGTGGTCTATCGCCAGGGGGACGCCGCGGACCAGGACGGGCTCGAGCGCGTTGCGGCGGACCTCGCCACGCGAGCGCTCTTTCTCGGCGAGGTCGGGCGCGATGGCGACGCGCGCACGCTGGTCCGGCTCTCCGCCTTTCGCGCCGCGAACCCCGACGCGCGCTGCTTCGTGGAGCTCCTCGACGATGCGCACGAGGAGGTCGCCGAGGCCATCGCTGGGCCCGACGCGGAGGTGCTCGCGATGGCGCGCGTGCTCGGGCTCTTCCTCTGCCACCACCTGCTCGTGCCGGGCCTCGAGGGCCTGCTCGCGGAGCTGCTCTCCGCCGAGGGACACGAACTCTACACGCACCGCTTCGCCGCAGAAGCGCGCGGCCGGCTGCTTCGACGTGGCGGGACGGTGCGCTTCGAGGACCTCGCGCGGCAGGCGCATGCGCGCGGGGTGACGCTCGTCGCGCTCTACCTCGGCGCCCCCGGCGAGCGCGCGGAGCTCTGGCTGAACCCCACGGTCGCTGCGGATGCGCGGACTGCGCCGGAAGCCATCGCCTGGGCCGACGTCGCGGGTCTGGCGGGCGTCGCGCCGCGATCGCGCGCGCTACGAGAGCTCGCCGCGGCGCTCGTCGACACGGCGCCGGTCGACACCGCGCCGGTCGAGACGGCGGCGCAAGCCGACATGGCGCAATCCGATCCCGCCGCGTCGACCCCCATCGACCCCCGGTGGTTGGCCCTCGACACGCACGCCTTCCAGCCGCCGCGGGACGTGCTCGTGCTCGGTACGTCGCGCGCCGTGCCCGCGCTCGTGGCCGGGCTCGCGGCGTATGTACCCGGGGTGCGCGTCCGGGTCGTGATGAGCGACGAGGACGACCCGCGCCTCCGCGCCCGGCGGCGACGCCGTCTGGGACTCGCTGCAAACGAGACGTCACGGGCGCTCGAGGGGGGAGGGCACCTCGAGGTCTTCGAGCCCGGTCCCGGCAGCTGGGTGTCCCGGGCCGTCACCACGGCGCAAGAGCGACGCCCGGACGCCACGGTGTTTCTCGCCGACCCCGGCAGCACCCTCGGCGAGGACATGGACGCGCGCGTCGTGCTGCGCGTGCTTCGCTTCTGCCGGGCGCTCGCAGGGACCCGGGGCATGCGCCTGCTCGTGGAGCTCGACGCCGAGGAGCGCGGGGAACATCTGGCGCGGGACCTGGCCGCCCTCGGCGCCGACGAGCCGGAGCTGACGCTGCTGAGCACGGAGCAGATCCGCGCGTACTTTCTGGTGCACGCGGCCTTCGTGCCCGGCGTCACGCGCATCTACGACGCGCTCCTGCGCGAGCCCGGCGGCGAGCTCGTCTACGTGCCCTTGCGTGCCGCGGGCGCGCCGGCGACCACCTTCGGAGCGCTGCGTCGGTCCTTCGCGCGCGCGGGCGCCATCCCGCTCTCGCTCGTCGGCCAGGACGGAACGCTCGTGGTGTGTCCGGCCTGGAACTACCGCGTCGACGCGGAGTCCGTTGCCGGAGTGCACTGCGTCGTGGACCGCGCCCACGCGGAGGCGAACTTCGCCCGGGCGGCGGCCCTCCGCTGAGCGGAGGCGCCGCTCAGAGCGAAGGCGCCTCCACGATGTCGCATTCCTCTTCGACGACGATCTCCTCGGCAGCGCAGTCGGGCTCCGCGTCGCAGCTCGTCAGCGTGCCGCATTCCAAGGCGGCGACGATCGCGTCCGTGCACGCCTGGCTTTCGCCGGCCGAGCGCAGCCCGCTCTCGAGGGCCGTGCAGGTCGACACGATGAAATCCTCGGTAAGGCTGGGGATGCACGGGAGCGCCGCCCGGTAGAAGTCGCCGCAGGCGCGTTCGAAGTCGGTCTCGTCGCCGCCGCCGTCCGGGTCCGAGCCGCCGCTGTCGACGTTCACGGTCATGTCCGCCGCGATGCCGGTGGTGCCGTCGTCGTCGCCGCACGCGATGAGCGCGAGGAGAAGGAGTGCCGGGGAGATGGTCCGCATGGGCGGCACCGAAGCCCGTCGTGCGGCCCAGGTCAACTCGGACGTCCGTTCAGTAACGGGCAAGCCCCCCCGTTGGATGGGTGCTAACTTTACATAATACACGTTATACGAAATACGAACGTCAGCGCGCGGCACACGAGCGCGGCGCTGTTCCCCTCAGCGAGCGACGGGGAGCTCCACGCGGGCCGTCGTCCCTTGGCCCAGCGTGGATTCGAGGGTCAGCATTCCGCCGAAGCTCTCGATGATCCCGTAGCAAATGGCCAGGCCGAGGCCCGTTCCCACCCCTTGAGGCTTCGTCGTGAAAAAGGGGTCGAGCGCAGCGGCGCGGACCTCTTCGCTCATGCCGGGGCCGTTGTCCTCGACTTCGAAGAAGACCCGGTCGCCGTCCGCGGCGCCGGCTCTCACCGTGATGCGGTTGCTCTCTTGTCGGCCGCGCCGTTCCTCGTCCACGGAGAAGGCCTGGGCCGCGTTCACGATGAGGTTCACGGCTACCTGCACGAGCTTCGATTCCTCGCCGAGAATCGGACGGAGCGGCGCCATGATTTCCCGTACGACCGTGGCGTTGTGGTTGAGCTCGGTCGAGGCGAGGCGCAGGGCCACCTCGAGCGCGCGCCCCACGTCCACCTGCTCGAGGGGACCGTCGGACTGGCGCGCGAAGATGCGCAGGTCGCGCACGATGCGCTGGATGCGCCGCGTTCCATCTCGCATCTCGTCGACCACCTCCGCGAGCTGCCGGAGCCGCGAGGAAGGGCTCGCCCCCATGAGTTCGTCGAGCTCCTCGGCGAGAAAGTCCGCATTCGACTTCACGAAGCTGAGCGGGTTGTTGATCTCGTGCGCGACGCCCGCGGCAAGGGTGCCCACGGTGGCGAGCTTCTCCGTCTGCGCCAGCCGCGCTTGAAGGTGCACGAGCTCCGTCACGTCCTGAAAGACGCCAAAGAGCGCACGTACCTCGCCGCCATCGCCGCTGAGCTCGGGCATCGCCCTCCCGCGCACGCGCCTCAGGGCGCCGTCGGCACGCCTCAGCCGAAGCTCGAAGGAGCGCGGCTCGCGCGAGTCCTGCACCTCCGAGAGCATGCGCTCGACGTGTTCGACGTCGTCGGGATGATAGGCGTTGAGCGCGGAAGCCAGCGTCGGCGTGTACGTCTCCGGGTCGAGGCCGTGAATGCGGTAGACCTGCGGCGACCAGTACACGGCCTCGTCATCGACGGCCCAACGCCAGTGCCCCGAATCCGAGAGACTCTCCGCGAGGTTCAGAAGCTGCTCCGCCCGGCGGGCCCGGAGCGCTTCGCGCCGGAGCGCGAAGACCTCGACCACGGCCTCGGCGAGCTGGCTGAGCAGCTTCCGCCCGGGGGCATCCAGGTCGCGCGGCTTACGGTCGATGATGCAGAGCGTGCCGAGGGCCCCGTCCGGGGTCCGAAGCGGCGCGCCTGCGTAGAAGCGGATGTCCGGGTGCCCGGTGACCAGCGGGTTGTCGCGAAAGCGTGGGTCCTCGAGCGCGTCCGCCACGACCAGGACTTCCTCCGGATCGGCGATGGCGTGGTGGCAGAAGGCGATGTCCCGCGTCGTCTCCCGTGCATCGAGGCCCACGCGAGCCTTGAACCACTGCCTCGACTCGTCGACGAGCGCGATGGGACAGTCGAACGCCGTGGCCGCAAGCTCGGCAATACGGTCGACGGCGGCGTCCGGGGACGAATCGAGGAGCTCGAGCGAGCGCAAACGGCGTATCCGGGCTCGCTCGACTTCAGCGTCCACGTGGCCTCTCTACGTCGTAGGGAGAGGGTTCCGCAAGGTCTCCGGGCCCCTCCGCTTCTCGCCACGACCCGACCCGCCGATAGAACGGACACGCCCCCCCCGCTCGCGCCGATTACGGGCGGTCTGCCGGGCGCTCCGATACGCTGCCCCGCGTCGGACCCCGCTCGCGCCGATTACGGGCGGTCTGCCGGGCGCTCCGATACGCTGCCCCGCGTCGGACCTTCAATGCGCACACGGCGATCCGTTCCCGGCTCCATGCCCACGACTCGAGTGGACCCTTCGGGGTCGGTCGAGATCACCCTCGTCGGCGGGCTCTACCTGGTGCACTGGATCGGGGCCGACTCCGCGGCCATCCCCTTCCTCATCGACGACGTGCGGAAGCTGGCGAAGGCGCGGCTCGGGCCGCTTTTTTACGTGGCCGTCTACGACGACGACGCCCCCCGTCAGAGCCCCGGGCTCCGGCGCCAGGTGGTGCAGTGGTTCCGTGAGCTCGTGAGCATCGTCGACCACGTTTACATCGTCGTGACGGCACAGGGCTTCCGCGCGAGCCGCATCCGCTCCAAGCTCGCGTCCCTGGCGCTCATCGTCGGCGGTGAGAACGCCACGGTCACCACGAGCTTCGATGCGTTGCTCGACGCCGAGCAAGACCGCCTCGGCATGTCCCGGCGCGCCGTCCGCCGCGAGCTCGAGGCCCTCGGCTTCGTCGCCCCCGGTACGATTCCCTCCATCGCGCCATGAGCCTGCCGCCGGCGCGCCTCGCTGCGCGCTTCGCTGCGTGAGCTGTCGCGTCGGGCGCGTCGCGCCTCGCTCAGTTCGCGAGGCCGAAGCGCGTGCGCACCACGACCATCACGTCCTTGTCCACGGAGCTGCGGTCGTTCACCCCGTCCCAGGTGGCCCGCGTCTCGTTGGCCGCGTTGACCTGGATGACGCCCACGCGCGCATCGAGCAGTCCCTCGAGGGACGCGCCGGTGTTCTCGGCTACCTGCTCGGCCCGGCGGCGTGCGTTCTCCGTGGCCTCGCCAACGAGGCGAATCTTCACGTCGCCGAGCTCGGAATAGAGGTACTCGGGCGCCTGCGAGCGCACGGAGACGCCTTCTTCGATGAGCGAGGTCACCTCGTGGGACACGCGGGTCACGCGCTCGACGTCGTCGCTCGTCACGCGCAGTCGCTGGCTCAGGGCGTAGCCGGTGATCACGTCTTGAATCACGAAACCTTGCGGGTGCCGCGGGTGAAGCTCCTGCGTGCGCACGGACTCGACGGTGATCTCATCGCCTTCGAGACCGAGCTCCACGAGCGCCTCGCGCGCGCGCCGGCTGTGGCCCGCAAGCACGGCGTAGGCGCCCTCGAGGGTCTCGCCTCGGGCGCTGACCACCGCGCTCCACATGGCGCGGTCGCTCGTGACGCGCACCGTGGAGGAGCCCGCCACGCTGATCACGTTCCGGTTTCCCATGTCCACGCGATGCCGGTAGGCCGCGGCCAACACCGCCGCCGCCGCGATGAAGGCGAGGCCGAGTACGGCCGCCACGGCGACGCGCCCGCGAGGCTGGCGAGCCGCGTCGAGGGGAGCGGGAAGGGACGCATGATCCATGACCCCGGAACCTACGCCGGCGGGCGGCTCATTCCCCCTTCCCGCCGGTCCGGCCGCGCACGTCCACCACGAAACGATTGCCCCGCGCATCGCCCTGCACGCGAACGCAGGGACCCAAGAAGCGCTCGATGACCTCCACGTTCGTCGTGAAATGAAGCGAGGGCCGGCCGGTCACGAAACGGCCCCCGGCGCCGAGGGCGAGCGGCAGGAGCAGCTGATCGGCCAGGTACTCGCCCACGGGTACGCCTCGGCCGAGGTGCGCGCGCACCTCGGCGGCGAGCCGCGAAGCCACGACCTCCGCGCGGACGCCCTTGCTCCCGAAGCTCGTAAAGAGCTCGGGGCTCGCCCCATCCAGGAGCACCTGCAGGACATTGCCCGGTCCCGGCGAGGGTACGGAGCGCGGCGCGCAGTCGGCCTTCGTGAGCGGCAGCGCGTCGCGAAGGGCCCGAAGCTCACGGGCGGCGACATGTTTCGGCACCTCCCCGGCGACGAGCGCCCAGGCCCGAAGCGACGGCTCGGCCCCGGCTTGCTCGAGCACGAGCGGCACCGGGGCTTCCCACGGCGACACCGTCAGCTGAAGGCAGCCGCCGCCGGCCGGATAGAAGCCGTAGCCGTCGATCCAGGTCGCCAATCCGGGCACGCCGGCCCGGGCCAGGAGCGGCAGGAAGACCTGCTCGAGGTCGTGAAAGGTCGGCGCTCTCGGGTTGTGGGTGCCGCCTTCAATGCGCAGCTCGCTCGGCCCGTCTGCAAAGAGGAGCATGGGCAGGACCGTCTGCGCGACGAGGCACGCGCTTCCCGCCGAGCCCACGGCAAAGGCGTAGCGCCCGGCCCGAATCGGGCCGGGACGGAAGCGGAGCGTCGTCGAACGAAGCTCCGCGCCGCGGACCTCGGCGCCGCAGATCTCCGCGGCCGCGTTCACGGCCGTGAGGTGTTGACGCAGGAGGCCGGCCTTCGCCCGCCCGCCTCGAACATGGTCGATGGCGAGCGGGCGGCCGGTGAGCGCGGAGAGGGCGAGGCTGGTGCGAAGCACCTGGCCACCGCCCTCCCCTGAGCGCCCGTCGATGCGGATTTCGTCGGTCATGGAGACAGCTGCGGCGCTTTGGGTGCCGGCGTGAGCCAGGGGCTCAGCCCTTCACGCACACCACCTGGCGGAGCGTGTGCACTACCTCGACCAAGTCGGCCTGGGCCGCCATGACCGCGTCGATGTCCTTGTAGGCCTTCGGCGTCTCATCGAGCACCGCCTCGTCCTTTCGGCACTCCACGCCCTCCGTAGCCTTGCGGTGATCCTCCAGCGTGAAGGTCCGCCGGGCCTTGGTCCGGCTCATGACGCGGCCCGCGCCGTGGCTGCAGCTGCAGAAGGACTCGGGGTTGCCCTTGCCGCGCACGATGTAGGAGCGCGTGCCCATGGATCCGGGAATGATGCCCAGGTCGCCGGCGCGCGCGCGCACAGCACCCTTGCGGGTCACCAGCACGTCCGCGCCGTAGTGGCGCTCTCGCGTCACGTAGTTGTGGTGGCAGTTCACGGCCTCTGCCGTGAGCTCGAAGGGCCGCAGCCCGGGCTCCGTGGCCAGCGCTTCGAGCACCGCCGCCATCATCAGCTCCCGGTTGGTCCGCGCGAAGTCCTGGGCCCAGCCCACGGCTTCCACGTAGTCGTCGTAGAGCTCCGAACCCTCGGCGAGGTACGCCAGGTCCTCGTCCGGCAGGCGGATGAACCAGCGCTTCATCTCCTCCTTCGCCTTGGCGATGAAGTAGGAGCCGATGCGGTTTCCGACGCCGCGGCTTCCGCTGTGCAGCATGACCCAGACCGCGTCCTCTTCGTCGAGGCAGAGCTCGATGAAGTGGTTGCCTGTGCCGAGCGTGCCCAGGTGCGTCACGTGGTTCGACTTCGCGACCTTCGGGTGCTTGCGGACGATGTCCTCGAAGCCGAAGGAGAGCGCCTTCCACGCCTTCTGGTTGTCCTTGGGGATGTTGCCCCAAGCCCCGCGGTCACCGGACCCGCCGTGGCGCGTGCGCCCGTGGGGCACCGCCGCCTCGATGGAGCTCCGGATCGACCGGAGCGAGTCCGGCAGATCCGAGGCCGTGAGGGACGTCCGCGCCGCGCTCATGCCGCAGCCGATGTCCACACCCACAGCGGCGGGAACGACGGCGCCCTTCGTCGCGATGACGGAGCCCACCGTGGCCCCCATGCCGAGATGCACGTCGGGCATGGCCGCTACCCAGCGATGAATGAAGGGCAGCGACGCAATGTTGTGGAGCTGGGCGAGCGCCTTGTCGTCGACGTCGACGCCACGCACCCACGCCTTCACGGGCTTTCCACGCTCCGGGGCCTCGAAGACCTCGTAGCTCTTGGTCATGATGGTTCACTTTGCCGGCAAAGGCGGGGCCGCACCGCTTCGCCGGATCGCGCACAAGCCGCGGCGTCGAGGCCGTGGCTCCCCCCGGAGCGTGCTCCGGACCTCGGGCCTGGCGCCGTGGCGCGTCCCGAGCGACGAGCATGACCGACGCCAGCGAGGATGCAAGGGGAGCGGCCCTTCCCGCTCTCAGCCGCTCAGCGCGAGGCCGGCGGAGACGCCGAAGACGGGAAGCGCGACCGTATAGGCGGCCGAGCGCCCCTCCCGGACGCCTTCGAAGGACATGCGCGTCACCACCGGGAGAAAGACCGAGAGCGTCCCGATGAAGGCGGCCCCCCGCACGCCCGGCGTCCGCAGACCGATGGCGCCCCGCAGCCCGAAGCCCGCCGCGTGCAGGTCGCCCTGGCGGCCGACGGTGCCGTGAAAGCTCGGCACGATGTCTCCGAAGACCTGCGTCCGCCGACGCGCGCGCCGCTGGATGCGCAGCAGCAGGCCCAGCTGGGACCAGCTCCCGCGCAGCGTCTGCCCCTCCGCGAGTACGATCTGCCGGCCAAGCATGGCGTGCACCCCTGAGGCCAAGGCGCGGCGACACCTGGTAGCTCCCATCCAGCACGAAACCCGCGCCGACGAGCAAGACGACCGTGCCCGGGTCGTCGACGCCGTCGCCGCCGCCGAGGGGCGGCAGAACGCCCAGGGCTCCAGCGTGGAGCCGGGCGCTCACGGTCCCGAGGGCGAGCGCCGCGGGCTCGTCGCCCTGGAATTGCGTTTGGTCTTCCACCACGAGGACCGGAACGGGCTCCGGCGTCGGCGCCGGCAGGACGGGCTCCGGCTCCGGCTCCGCGAAGGGACTCACGACGCAGGTGCCGTCAGGCGTGCATACGTAGCCGGGCGGGCACGGTTCGGGGCAGCCTTCGCCGGCCCGGGCGAGACGCGCGCTGAAGGTCAGAGCCAGCGCCGGAAGCAGCGTGAGGCAGGCCCACGCCCGAAACCGGCTCTTGGGTCCGAGTGTCATAGGTCTCCGGCACGAACGTCGCCCGGTCCACGAGGCGGCGCAAGGACGTGCTCGCGGCGCCGTGATAGACCGCCAGCGGCGCCTCGTGGGCGCGAGAGGAGCCCTCATGCCGACGCCGAGAAACCTTCCCCCCCGGCCTCGCGCCGTCGTCACCGGTGCCGGCCGCGGTCTCGGCCGCGCGTTGGCCCTCGAGCTCGCCCGACGCGGGGGACGCGTCGTCGTCAGCGACGTGGCGCGCGAAGGGGCCGAAGAGAGCGCGCGCCTCGTGCGCGAAGCGGGGGGCGAAGCCCACGTCGTGCTCTGCGACGTGCGCGATCGCTCCGCGGTCTTCGCCCTGGCCGCAGCGGCCGAAGCGCGTCTCGGCGGCGTCGACGTCGTGTGCAACAACGCCGGGGTGGCCGTCGCCGGCCCCTTCGAAGACGTGAGCGACGAGGACTGGCGCTGGGTCGTCGACGTGAACCTCATGGGCGTCGTGCACGGCTGCCAAGCGTTCGCCCCGGGCATGCTCGCCCGTGGCGGCGGCTTCATCCTCAACGTCGCGAGCGCCGCCGGCATCGTGTCGACGCCGCGCATGGCGCCCTACAACACGACGAAGGCGGCGGTGGTGGCGCTGTCGGAGACGCTCCACGCGGAGTTCCACGATCGAAACGTGGGCGTCAGCGTGCTCTGCCCCACGTTCTTCGAGACGGGCATCATGGAGGCGAGTCGCGGCCCCCTGAGCGCCCGGGAGCGCGGGCGGGCAGAAAAGGCCATGCGCCTCTCGAAGGTACAGGCGCCGGACGTGGCCCGCGCCGCCCTCGAAGGGCTCGAAGCCGGGTCCCTCTACGTGCTCCCCATGCGCGACGCGCGTTTGTTCTGGCGCCTCAAGCGCACGCAGCCTCAGGCCTTCGCGGACCTCCTCAAGGGCGGCATCGAGCGCTTCACCAAGCCGCTGCTCCGTGTGCGCCAGTCCCTGCGCTGAGCGTCAGTCGAAGAGCGCGAGCTGCCCCGGGTGCAGCCGGTCACCGCGCAGCTTCACGCCTTCGCGCGCGAGGAGTCTCCGCTTTCGTTCCAGGCCCCCCGCGTAGCCGCCGAGGGTCAGGCCCGCGCCCACCACGCGATGGCAAGGAATGACGAGGGGCACGGGGTTCGCGCCGTTCGCCCGGCCGACGGCGCGCATGGCGCGGGGCCGGCCGATGTCCGCCGCGACCCCGGCGTAGGTCCGGAGCCGGCCGCGCCGAATGCGCCGCAGCGCCGCCCAGACCTGGCGCTGGAAGGGGGTCCCGGCGTCGCCGAGGTCCACGGGGACCTCCGCGGCAAGGTCCAGCGGGTCTCCCCGGTCGAAGGCGCGTAGGGGCCGTGCGATGGACGCCGGGACGCGCTTTCGGAGCGGCACCTCCGCTAAGGGCTCGGCCCCCGCGGCCCAGCGAAGGGAGCGCAGCCCGTCCGCGGACCACGCGACCAAGAGCGGCCCACTCAGGTCGAGGGAGAGGAGCGCCTGGCCCCGGAGCGGCGCCACCTCGGCGCCCGGGCGGCGTTCCCTGCTAGCGTCTGCGGGGCGTCCTCCGCGGCCCCTTCCGCTCTTCACCGTGTCCTCGACCGTGCTCTCGACCATGCCCCGTCGTTTCCTGCTCCCGCGCGGCGCCTGCTTCGGGGCGCTCTTCGCCCTCGCGGCCTGCGGGGCGAGCCCTCGCATGATGCACGAGGGCCGCGTTTACTACGAACGGTGCTACGCCGCGGACCGGGACGCCGCGCGGAGCGACGACGAACGGCTTGGCTGCTGGGACGCATGGCTCGCGCACTACGCTCTCGCCCAACCGCCGGAGCAGGTGGCCTACGCTCGGGCTCGGCGCGAGGCGCTGGCCTCCGGCCGGCGCGATCCGGCTCGCGTGCCCCATCTCCCGAGCGGCAGGCCCGAGAGCCGGCCCAGAGACACGGTCGACCCGCTGGGCGAGGTGCGCGACCCCAGCATCCCCCAGGGCAACGTCGACGACCGGCTCCGCGTGCCGCTCCGGCCAGAGCCGATCCCCTACGCGGACCGGGCGCGGCCGCCGGCGCCGCCGCCCGCGCCGCCGCCTTCGCCGCCCACGCGCCTCGGTCAGGAGCCCTGTCTCGGCGTCTGCGATCCCGAGTGGGCGCGCTGCGTGGCGACGTGCCCGGACCGGGGCATGGGATGCCGCAACGCGTGCGTCGCGTCTTACCATCTCTGCATGGACGGCTGCGGCTGAGGCACCCGCGGCGTCGCGCGCCCGTGCCGCGATCGCGGGGAAGCGCGCCTCGGAGCGCTGCTCTGAACGGCTTCTCCGCCGCGTCCACGGACGCCGGACCGCGGCAGGAACACCGCGAGGCGCGTCCTGCGCCGTCGAAAACGGGCGGAAGGGCCCGGAGCGGCAAGCGCGAGGCCCCGGGCCCCGTGCGGGGACCCCTGCCCACGAGCGTTGCGCGCTCTCCCGCCGGCCTGCATGGTCTGGCCGATCCGGTCCGCCGCGATCGACCGAAGGGTCTCCATGCTCGCTTCGACCACGATGGCCCTCGCCTGGGCGCTGCTCTCACTCTCCGCGGGCGCCTTCGGATTCTACCTGGCGGCCATCGCCGCGACCTGGGTCCACGTGCGCCAACGCCCGGCCCGCGCCACCGACGAGGTGCTGCCGCCGGTGTCCCTCCTGAAGCCCCTCAAGGGCCTCGAGGACTCGCTCGACGCCAACCTTCGCAGCTTCTTCACGCAGGCCTACCCGGCGCCCTTCGAGCTCATCTTCTCGGCCACGGAGGCCGATGACCCGGGCCTCTGCCTCGCCCGCGCCCTCGCCGCCGAGTACCCCGAGGTGTCCGCGCGCTTCGTGGTGAGCGACGCGAGCTTCGGCTTGAACCCCAAGGTCGCCAACCTCGCCGGCGCCCTTCCGCACGCACGCCACGACCTCGTGCACCAGTCGGACGCCAACGTCCGCATTCCGCCAGGCTATCTTCGCGACATCGTGGGCGAAATGGTGGCCGCGGAGGCCTCCATGCTGACCAGCCCGGTCATCGGCGTGGGCGAGGCGAGCCGCGGCGCCGCCATGGAGAACCTCCAGCTCTCGGCCTTCATCGCGCCGGCCATGTGTTTGGCGCTGCACGCGACGCGGGTCACCTGCGTCTGCGGCAAGTCCATGTTGTTCTACCGGAGCGAGCTGGAGCGCGACTTCGGCGGGCTGGCCTCCGTACGCAACGTGCTCTGCGAAGACTTCGTGCTCGGCGAGCGCTACAAGGCCGCCGGGCGACGCCTGGTGCTGAGCGTGACGCCGGTGGAGAACGTGAACCGCGACTGCGGCATCGACCGCTTTCTCGAACGCCACGGCCGCTGGCTCAAGATGCGCGCGACGCTTCACGCGCCGGCCTTCGTGGCCGACCTCCTGTCGAACCCCGTGGCCCTCGCGGCCCTGGCGGTCCTCGCCTCCGGTTTCGACGCCGGGGTGACCTTGGTGGCCGCCGGGCTCGTCGTCGCCAAGGCCGCCGCCGACCACCTCGCCGTGCGGCTGACCCGGGCGGCGCTCCCGCTACGCTACGCGTGGCTCGCGCCGCTGAAAGACCTCATGCTCCTTCCGCTTTGGATGAGCGCCGTCTTCGGACGAACGGTGATTTGGCGAGGGCAGCGGCTTCGCTTCGGCAAGAACACCGAGCTCCTGCCCTTGGCGGAGGTCGAGGCCGTGCACGGCGCTCCGCTCGAGCAGGCCCCCGACGCGCGCTGACGGGCCCCGGACCTGGCCGAGCACGAGCTCGGTCAGCGCGTTGCGGAGTATCCCCCGAGGCACAGCCAGCGCATCCGAAGTGCACGCGTCCGAGGCGAGCGCGTCCACGGCGCGGACCGCCAGCTGGACGCCCAGCGGGTCGAAGGCGGCTTCGGGTCCCGCCAGGGAGGCGAGCGAGGCCTCGAGCCCCGCCAGCACCTGTTGGGCGTCGCCCGGGCCCACGAGGGCGAGCATGAAGGCGCGCAAGCGAGGCGTAGGGACCGGGGCCCGGCCTTCGTGGCGAAGCCACGCCGCGACCCACCGGTAGACGCGCGCTTGCACGCTCGCGGCGCCCAAGGCCTCCGCGAGCAGGGTCTCGCGCTGCCGTCGCTGGCGCGTGGCGACGGCGCAGGCGAGCGCTTCCTTGCCCGGAAAATAGCCGTAGAGCGTGCCCACGCCGACGCCCGCCGCGGCGGCGATCCGCGTCGTGGTCACCGCGGAGAGGTCCTCGCGGGACAAGAGCTGCGCCGCGGCATCGAGGAGCGCCGCGACCGTCGCCTCCCCGCGCGACGTGCGTGGCGTGCTGCGAGGGTGAAGCGCGGCCATCGGGGGGGGTCAACGGTCACACGGGCTGAACCTGAACCCCGCCTCGGGTGCTGAGGCGTGAAGGTGAAGCCCGCTTCGCCCCCGCCCGAAGCGCGCTTCGGGTCCCGGCGAAGACCGCTTCGGGTCTCGGGCAAGCCGGTGTCGCGTGTCGGCAAGCCGGCGCTGGGCTCAGTGCGCCGCACCCCAGTTCGTTCCGAAACCCACGTCGACCTCGAGGGGCACGTCGAGGGTGAGCGCGCCCTCCATGGTCTCCTTGATGAGGACCTCGGCCTCCGCGCGCTCCCCCTCGGGTACCTCGAAGAGCAGCTCGTCGTGCACCGTGAGGATCATGCGCGTCGCCATGCCTTCACGGCGGAGCCGGTCCTGCACGCGCACCATGGCGATCTTGATGATGTCGGCCGCCGTGCCCTGAATTGGCGTGTTGCGGGCGATGCGCTCGGCCCCGGCGCGCAGGTTCCGGTTGCGGCTGCGAATGTCGTTGAGCCCCCGGCGCCGGCCGAGCAGCGTGGTCACGTAGCCGGTGCGCTTCGCCTCTTCGACCACCGTCTCCATGAAGCGCTGGACCCCGGCGTAGCGGGCGAAAAAGGCGTCGATGTAGCGCTTGGCCTCGGACCGTTCGATCTTCAGGTTTCGCGCCAGCGCGAACTGCGTTTGGCCGTAGATCACGGCGAAGTTGACGGTCTTGGCCTGGTTGCGCTGCGTGTAGTCAACGTCCCCGGGCGCGACGTCGAAGAGCGCCGAGGCCGTCCGGCGGTGCACGTCTTCCCCCGTGCGGTAGGCGTCGACGAGCTCCGGGTCGCCGCTCAGGTGTGCGAGCACGCGCAGCTCGATCTGCGAGTAGTCGGCGGCGAGCAGCAAAAGCCCCGGCGCCGGCACGAAGGCCTCGCGAATGCGCCGCCCGTAGTTGGTGCGAATGGGGATGTTCTGGAGGTTCGGGTCGCTCGAGCTCAGCCGCCCCGTGGCGGCCACGGCCTGGTTGTAGCGCGTGTGCACGCGGCCGGTCTCCGGGAGCACCGCCGCAGGCAGCGCGTCGAGGTACGTACCCTGGAGCTTGGAGAGGGTCCGGTGGGCCAGGATGGCCTCCGGGAGCGCGTGCTGCGCGGCGAGCTCCTCGAGGACCTGCGCATCGGTAGACCTACCGGTCTTGGTCCGCTTCACCACCGGCAACCCCAGCTCGTCGAAGAGGATGGTCTCGAGCTGGCGCGGCGAGCCCACGTTGAACGCATGGCCCGCGAGCGTGTGGCACCGGGCCTCGAGCGCCGCGAGCTCTTCGCTCGCCGCGGCGCTCATCGCGCCGAGCTTCTCCGTGTCCACGCGTACGCCCACGCGCTCCATGTCGGCGAGCACCGCCGCCAGGGGCAGCTCGAGCTCGCGGAAAAGACGCACGAAGTCGCCGTGCTCCATGCGCGGCCGCAACAGGTTAGTCAGTCGTACGACAAAGTCGGCATGTTTTGCGGCGAGGTCGCCGAGGGACGGCACGTCGACCTCGTCCGGCTGAAGCCGCACGCCCCGCTTGGGGTGCACCAAACGCTCGAGCAGCGGGAGCTCCGCGTCGAGCTCCGCCCGCGCGACCTCCACCATGCCGTGCCCGTGCCGACCCGGGTCGAGCAGGTAGCTGGCGAGGGCGACGTCGAAGCCGTAGCCGCGAAGCTCGATGCCCCGGCGGCGCCAGATCAAGTCCTCGCGCTTCAGATCCGGCGACAGCTTCGGTAAAAGCGAGTTCTCGAGGAGCGGCCGGAGCACCCCGAGCGCGTCGTCCATGGGCACCATCTCCGGCGCCCCGAGCGTGCGGTGCGCGAGCGGGAGGTAGGCGCCGCGCCCTTCGGCGAAGGACAGCCCGACGCCGACCAGCTCCCCTCGCAGCGGATCCGGATCAGTCAGGTAACTCACTATGGCGAGCTGGCCGTGGTCTCGGGCCTCCGCCGCCAGCGCTCGGAGCTCCTCGAGCGAGGTGAGGACCTCCACCGTGCCTTCGCTCGGTGCGGCCTGCGGGTCCAGCTGCGCCAGCAGGCGGGTGAACTCGAGCTCCGTGAAGAGCGCACGCAGCGCCGCGGGGTCGCCCTCCCCCACCTGGGCGTCCGCGAGGCCAACGTCCGCGTCGTCCTTGAGCGTCACCAGGTCCCGGCTCAGCTCGGCCTGGTCCCGGTGCTCGTCGAGCTTGGTCTTCACCCGGCCCTTCAGGCTGTCGAGCGCCTCGTAGACGCCCGCCATGGATCCGTGGGCCGCGAGGAGCTTGGCGGCGGTCTTTTGTCCCACGCTGGGGACGCCGGGCACGTTGTCCGAGCTGTCGCCCATGAGCGCCAAGAGATCCCGCACCTGCTCCGGGGCCACACCGAACTTGGCCCAGGTCTCCGCGACGCCGAAGATGCGGTCTCGCATCGTGTCGAGCATGCAGACGTCCGGACCGACGAGCTGGAGCAGGTCCTTGTCCGCGCTGACGATGACCACGGAGAGCCCGCGCTCGCGCGCGAGGCGGACGAGCGTGGCGATGACGTCGTCGGCCTCGTAGCGGGGATGGCGCAGGCGCGGGATGCCGAAGGCGTCGAGCACCTCGTGGACCCGGAGCACCTGCTGGCCCAGGTCCTCGGGCGGAGCGTCCCGGTTGGCCTTGTACTCGGGGTAGAGTTCCTTCCGGAACGAACCTTCTCCCTCCAGGGCCGCGGCCACCCATTGGGGGTCCCGCTCCTCCAGCAGCTTGAGCAACATCGAGGTGAAGCCGCGCACCGCGTGGGTCGGCTCTCCCCGGGATGAGCTGAGCGGCGGCAGCGCGTGGTAGGCCCGGAACACGAAGGAGCTCACGTCGATCACGTAGAGCGTGTTGGGGTCTCCCCGCGGCGGCAACTCCGTTTGCGGCAGGTCGGGGGGGACGGCAGGCGTAGCCATGGAAAGAGGCTTCCCGCCGCGGGGCTTCGCCGTCAACGAGAACGTCGACTGACAACTAAGTTGCCGCATGACATCAGAGTTGTCAGTTCTGCGCCGTCACCCCCGTTGGCGGGAAGTGCCAACGCCGTTGGCGCATGCTCTCGCCTTCAGTTCGACGACCTGCGCCGACCCTGCTTGCGCGGGCCGGAGCGCGCGTGCTAGCTCGACCAGCTCCGCGGAGGGCCCGGCCCCCGCCGGCGCGACGTAATGTTCGAAACGCTGACGAAGGGCTTCCGGGCCGCCAAGAACCGGCTCCAGAACGTCACGGAGCTCACGGCCGAGAACATCGACCCGGCGCTGCGGGACGTGCGGCTGAGCCTGCTCGAGGCGGACGTCGAGTTCTCGGTCACCAAGCGCTTCCTAGCCTCGGTGAAGGAGAAGGCCCTCGGCGACACGGTGCAGCGCACCGCGGTCGTCGCGGGCAAGAAGATCAAGATCGGCGCCGTCGAGCGCTTCGTCAAAATCTGCCAGGACGAGCTCGAGGCCATGATGGCCTTCGAGGGCGACGCCCTCGCCTTCTCGGACAAGAGCGCGAAGCCCACGGGCATCATGATGGTCGGCCTGCAGGGCGCCGGTAAGACCACCAGCGCCGCCAAGCTGGCCCGCCTGGTCCGCGACGAGCACGGCAAGAAGCCGATTCTGGTCGCGGCGGATCTCGCCCGCCCCGGCGCCGTCGAGCAGCTCCAGGTGCTCGGCGAGCAGATCGACGTCCCGGTCTTCACGCTGGCGGGGAGCACGCCCCGGGACATCTGCGCCGCCGCCATCAAGGCCGCCCGGCACGCCAAGCGCGACACGATCATCTTCGATACGGCGGGTCGCCTCGCCGTTGACGAGCCCCTGATGCAGGAGCTCGACGACATCCGCTCGCGCGTCCAGCCCGAGAACGTCTTCCTCGTCGTCGACGCGATGATCGGTCAGGACTCGGTCAAGACCGCCAAGGCCTTCCACGACCGCCTCGGCCTCACCGGCGTCGTGCTCACCAAGCTCGACGGCGACGCCCGCGGCGGCGCGGCGTTGTCCATCCGCGAGGTCACGGGCGCCCCGGTGAAGTTCGCCGGCATGGGCGAGACCCTCGACAAGCTGGAGGAGTTCCGGCCCGAGGGCATGGCGAGCCGCATCCTCGGCATGGGCGACGTCGTCGGCCTGATGAAGGACTTCGAGGGCGTCGTCGACCAGGACAAGGCGGAGAAGGACGCCGCCCGGATGCTCCAGGGGAACTTCACCCTGGACGACTTCCTCGAGCAGATCTCGATGCTCCAGAACATGGGGCCGCTGCAGGACGTCTTCGAGAAGCTCCCCTTCTTCGCCGACTCGATGCCCGAGGGCTTCAACGTCGACGAGCGCGACCTGGTGAAGACCAAGGCCATGGTCAGCTCCATGACCCGGCAGGAGCGCGCCGACGTCACCCTCTTCCAGAAGCAACCCGGGCGCATCTCCCGCGTCGCGAAGGGCTCCGGCCGCGAGGCGAAGGAGGTGGGCGAGCTGCTGCAGCGCTTCGTGATGATGCGCCAGATGATGCAGGGCATCGGCCAGCAGGCCGGCATGCTCAGCCGCATCCCGGGCATGAAGCAGCTCGCCGCCGCGCGGCGCCTGAAAGACGTGGTCCAGACCGGCGGCATGGAAGCG
>JBCCAW010000392.1:0-5665 GCA_039814655.1 Myxococcota bacterium
CCGCTTTTTCCGGGGCGTGGAGCAAGCGCTGCGCCTCCTGGAACCTCGCGGCGATGGGCGCCTGGCCCTCGCAGGCCCACGGGCGGCCCAGGTGGCGCGGCTCCTCGGCCTCCGCGACCGGGACGGCCACGCGCCGGCCCGCGTGCTCGCCGCGGCCTGGCGCCGCCGCGCGCAGGCCAACCGCCGGCTCTTCGAGCGGCACGTCGCCCCCGTGGACGCGGGCGCGCCCTGGGAGACAGCCGGGCCGTGAGCTGGAGCCTTGTCAGCCGACCGAGGCGTCCGCTACGTGGGACTCACGGCGCCACCGGGCGCCGCGGAGGCAGACGCAATGGTGGAGAAGGTCGAGAAGATCTGGGTCGATGGCGAGCTCGTTCCCTGGGAACAGGCGACGTTCCACGTGCTCACGCATACGCTTCACTACGGCCTCGGCGTCTTCGAGGGCATTCGCGCCTACGAGACCAGCGACGGCCGCACGGCGGTGTTCAAGCTCCGGGAGCACGTGCGGCGACTCTTCGAGTCGGCGCACATTTGCCTGATGCCGATGCCCTTCAGCCGCGAACGCATCGAGGAGGCCATCCTGGAGACCATCCGCGTCAACGGCCTCAAGAGCTGCTACGTCCGGCCCATCGCGTTCATGGGTCAAGGCTCCATGGGCGTGGGCGCGGACAACCCGACGCGCGTGGCCGTGGCCGTGTGGAAGTGGGGCGCCTACCTCGGCGAGGAACAGCTCGAGCGCGGCTGCCGCGTGAAGGTCAGCTCCTACGCCCGCGTCGGCGTCAACTCGCTCATGGCCAAGGGCAAGATCTGCGGCCACTACGTGAACTCCATCCTGGCCAAGCGTGAGGCGCTCTCCCTCGGCTTCGACGAGGCCATCCTCCTCGACCCGCAGGGCTACGTCTGTGAGGCGAGCGGCGAGAACGTCTTCGTCGTCCGCGACGGCGTCGTCGCGACGGCGCCGCGGGGCACCTCCGTGCTCGGAGGCATCACCCGGGACACGATCACGCAGCTGCTCCGGGAACAGGGCCTGACGGTCACGGAGCGCCTCATCGCGCGTGACGAGCTCTACACGGCCGACGAGGTCTTCATGTGCGGGACCGCGGCAGAGGTGACCCCGGTGCGTGAGGTCGATGGGCGCCAGGTGGGCGCCGGGTCCCGGGGCCCCATCACCGAGGCCATCCAGAGCCGCTACTTCGCGGCCGTCCGCGGCGACGCCCCGGCGGAGTGGCTCACCTACGTGTGACGCACCGTCGGCGCCCCTGAGCCGGGAGCCACCGGCTCAGGCGCCGGCGTCGTCTTGGCCCGCGTCGTCTTGGCCAGCGCCGTCTTGGCCCGCGCCGCCTGAGCCTGCGCCGCCTGAGCCTGCGCCGCCTGAGGTCTCGCCGTCGCCCAGGAGGCCCTCGTACACCACGAAGGCCTTGCAGCTCGGGCAGCGGAAGAAGTCGTCTCCGCGCATCACCTCGATGAAGAGCTGGGGCGGGAGCGCGACGCGACAGCTCGTGCAAGTCTCGCTCGCGAGCACGGCGAGCACCTCGTACTTGTTGCCGTCGCGGAGCCGGGCCTGCTTGAGGCGCTCGTAGCGCTTCATGATCGTACGCGGCAGCTCGGCCTCGAGCACCTCACGCCCGTCGAGCACCGTCGCGCGCTTGGCCTCGACCTCGGCGATGCGTGCCGTGGCCGCCTTCTCTTCCTCGGCGAAGAGGCCGCGGGCCTCTTCGAACTGCCGTTCGCGCTCCTCGAGGGAGCTCTGCTTGGCCTCGACGGTGGCCTGGATGCGCGTCAGCTCCTCTTCCCGGTCGCGGATCAGGCGACGGTTCGACTCGACCTCGCGCTCCGCCGCATCGGCCTCCTTGAGCGTCCGCGCCTTGGCGCCCTTGACCTTCGCCCGGCTCAGGGCCTCGCGACGCTCCTGGAGCTCCGTCGAGCGTGCCGTGTCCAGCGCCGTCGCCTCGGCGAGCTGCTCGCGCTCACGCGCGAGGAGCACCTCGAGGGTCTGCACGTCGTCACGCATGCTCGCGATCTTCGCCGGAAGCTCATGGAGCTCGCGATCGTAGTCCTGCGCGGCACCGTCCATTTGGGCGAGCTTCGCCAGGGCTCTCAGCTTCTCTCGCACGCTCGAACCTCCACGGATGGGCGTCGCCCTACCGTGCACGGGGGGGCCTTGCAAGGCCGTTCACGCGGGCCGGGACCAAAGGACCTGACCAGCGCGGCACGTTCGGTAGGCCCAGCTGGACTCGAACCAGCAACGAACCGGTTATGAGCCGGCGGCTCTGACCAATTGAGCTATGGGCCCGTGCGCGCGCTCGGGGGAGCACGCAGGCGTGATCTTCTTCGGTGACCGCCGCGGCGGCAAGGGAGGAATGGCTCAAGAGTCCACGAAGCTTCGGAGCTGCTTGGAGCGGCTCGGGTGCCGGAGCTTCCGGAGCGCCTTCGCTTCGATCTGCCGAATGCGCTCGCGCGTGACCTCGAAGTCCTGACCCACCTCTTCGAGCGTGTGGTCGCTCTTTTCGCCTATGCCGAAGCGCATGCGGAGAACCTTCTCCTCGCGCGGCGTAAGCGTCTTGAGCACGCGCCGGGTCTGGTCCTCGAGGTTGCCGTTGATGACCGCCTCGACGGGACTCACCACGGACTTGTCTTCGATGAAGTCACCGAGGTGCGAGTCCTCCTCTTCGCCGATGGGCGTCTCGAGGCTGATGGGCTCCTTCGCGATCTTCAGGACCTTGCGGACCTTGTCGAGCGGCATCTCCATGCGCGCGGCGATCTCTTCGGGCTGCGGCTCGCGGCCGAGCTCCTGCACGAGGTACCGGGACGTGCGGATGAGCTTGTTGATCGTCTCGATCATGTGGACCGGGATACGGATGGTCCGCGCCTGGTCCGCGATGGCCCGCGTGATGGCCTGGCGAATCCACCAGGTCGCGTAGGTCGAGAACTTGTAGCCGCGCCGGTACTCGAACTTGTCCACGGCCTTCATGAGGCCGATGTTCCCCTCCTGGATGATGTCGAGGAACTGCAGGCCGCGGTTCGTGTACTTCTTGGCGATGCTCACGACGAGGCGGAGGTTGGCCTCCACGAGCTCGGCCTTGGCCCGGTCGGCCTGGCGCTCGCCCTTGTGTAGCGCCCGGTAGGTCTCCCGGAGGTTGGCGATGGGCTGACCCATGTCCTCCTCGACCTTCTTCACCGCCTTGTGGGCCTCGCGAATGGCCTCGTCGGCCATGCGGAGCATCTCCACGCTCGCGCCGTACTTCTTGAGATAGCGCCGCTCGGTGGACTTGCTGGCCCCGCACTCGCGCAGCGCCTTCTTGATGTCCCGCTGGCTGAGGCCGCCGACGCCGGCCTCGGCTTCCTTGACCGCGAGCTCCGCGCGCTCGACGCGGCGGATGTAGCCCTTGATGCGCGCCACGACGCGGTCGATCTGCTTCTTCGAGAGGCCGACGGCGCGGAGGGCCTCGATGCGGTCACGGCGGTTGCGCGCGATGACATCCTGGTGGCCCTTTCGGGCGCGCTCGGAGATCCGCTTGCCCGAGTCGAGCTCGGTCGAGGCCTTGGCGCTCTGACTCTCGAGGCGCTTCACCTTGTCGATGAGGCGCACGACCTGGGCCCGGGCCTCCGGCTCCGTGTCCGCGCCCCGGTAGTCCTTGAGCACGTCCTTGGTGCGGATCTTCTCCTTCCGGAGCAGGTCGCCGATCTCGATGATCTCGGCGACGCCGACCTTCGAGTCGAGGATGACCTGGAAGACGATGTCCTCGCCCTCCTCGATGCGCTTGGCGATCTCCACCTCGCCCTCGCGGGTCAGGAGCGAGACCGAGCCCATCTTCCGCAGGTACATGCGTACCGGGTCGTTGGACTTCGTGGTGTAGGGGTCCGACGCCGGCGGGAGCATGGACTCCTTTTTCTTGCCGGCAGCCGCCTTCGAGCGGAACAGCCCCTCGCGACGCCGCGCCTGGGAGACCGAGTCGACGAGGTCGATGTCCTCGCGCGCGATGCGCGCCATCAGCTCGTCGATCTGGTCCGAGGAGACGATGTCCGGCGGGATGGCCTCGTTGACCTCGTCGTAGGTCAGGTAGCCCTTCACGCGGCCGCGCTCGAGGAGGTTCTGCACCTCCTTGCGCTCCTTCTGCTTGCGCTTGCTCTTGCGCTCCTCGATGAGCTGCTGCTCGAGGGCCGCGAGGCGCTGCGCTTCCTTGTCGCGCTTCGCCTGCGCGACGCGCTCGGCCTGGGTCGTGGGGGCCGGCGTCTCGGCCTTCGGCGCGGTCCGCCGGGACCGACGGGCCGCCGGTTTCGCAGCGGGCGCGGCGGGCGCCTCCGAGGACTTCGCCCGAGCGCTCGCCCGCGCGCGCGCCTTGGCCGGCGCCTTCTTCGTGGCTTTCGAGGCGCCGGAGCGCGCGGAGGGCTTTGCCTTCGCCTTGGGGGCCTTCGCCGTCTTTCGTGCCGCGGTCTTCGTCGCGCTGCGCGCCTTCGTGCTCATCGTTACCTCAGGCCTGCTTCGCTCGGTTCGTCGGGAGAGTCGTCGCTGGTGGTCGTGTCCGCTTCGCCCTGGGCCGCGTCGCCGCGGAGGACGGCCATCTGCTCACGGGACAAGGCGTTGGCGCGCTCGTGGTCGCCCAGACGCCGCGCCTCGAGGATTTCGCGGCGAAGAGCCCGCGCACGCTGCTCGCGGATGTTCTTGCGCAGCCGCGGCAACGCCTCGTCGAGGAGTTCCGCCGCTTGGGGCGCGTCGTAGCGCTGGACCACGAGCCTTCGCTCGAGCCAACCGACCGCTCCATTTTCTTCCGCCATCTCGAGCAGCGCCGCTGCCTCCACCCGCCCGCGCTCCACCACCTGGCGCGAGGCGTCACGCAAGATGGCCCGAAGATCGGGACTCGTCAAAAGGTCCTGAACTTCCGCCGCGCGCGAGGCGAGAAGCTCCGGCGCGTCCAGCAGCGCGCCGACCACGGCCAGCTCGATGCGCGGGGGCGGAGGGATGCGCCGGCGCGGCGCCGGCGCAGCAGCAGCCTCCCGTCGCGGCTGGCTCTCGGCCCGGCGGTTCCTCGTTCGCCCGGCGCGCGCGCCCCGGCGAAGCTGCTCCTTGATGGCCTCGACGTCTCGGATGCCGAAGGCCCGGCCGATGCGCTCCAGATGGAGCTGGCGCTCGATGGGGCTCGTCACGAGCGTGAGCACGGGACCGAGCTCGGCGATGGCTTCGGCTTTGCCCGCGGCGTCGTCGCGGGCGCGCGCGGCCGCGTCCTCCACCAGATGCTCGACGATGCCTGGCGCGCCGTCGACACGTTGCTGAAGGGCCTCGGCGCCCTGCGCGCGGAGGAAGCTGTCCGGGTCCTCGCCCGGGGGAAGCGTCACCACCTTCGCGGGGAGACCCGCCTTCGCCAGGATGGGATGCGCGGCGCGCACGGCGCGGGCGCCGGCGGCGTCCCCGTCGAAGAGGAGAACCACGCGCTCGGCGCTCCGGCGAAGGAGCTCGGCCTGCGCCGGCGTGAGCGCGGTCCCGAGCGGCGCCACGGCGTTCGCGAAGCCCGCCTGGTGCAGCATCAGCAGGTCGAAGTTGCCTTCGCAGAGCAGGGCCCAGCCGCGGCGACGAATCTCGACGCGGCCCTCGTGAAGCCCGAAGAGCACCTCGCCCTTGGTGTAGAGCGGCGTCTCCGGGCTGTTGATGTACTTGCCCCCCTTGCCGTCG
>JBCCAW010000629.1:0-3400 GCA_039814655.1 Myxococcota bacterium
AGTACAAAAAGTTTTCTAATCTCGAATTACCTCGCCGCCGACGGCAAGCTCATCAAGCGCCCCCTAATCGAGGGTAGCGACCTGGTGCTCGTGGGCTTCAAGGAAGCCGAGTACGAGGCGGCGCTTCGCTAGCCACCTCGTAGCGGCACCCGGTGCTCACGCGACTCACCTCCTTGTGAACCCATCCATGGCCACGCAGAAAAAGAGACCGCCCCCCGCCGAGGAGCCCGTGCTCCTCGAGGCCGAGGTGGTCGAGGACGACGCATCCGACGAGACCCTCGAGGCCGAGGCCGAGGCCGAAGCGGAAGGCGAGGAGGTCGTCGACGTGCCCGTGGAGGTGATCCCGCGGCCGAAGAGGCGAGGCACGAGCCTGGCCCGCACGGGGGATTCCATCGCCCGGCGCGACCCGCTCGCCGCCTACATGAAGGACGTGTCGCGCTACCCGCTGCTGACCCGCGAGGAGGAGCAGGAGCTCGCGGTCAAATACGTGGAGGGCGGCGACCTGGACGCCGCCCGCCGCCTCGTCACCTCGAACCTCCGCCTCGTGGTCAAGATCGCCTACGACTACAAGCAGGCGTACAAGAACCTGCTCGACCTGGTCCAGGAGGGGAACATCGGCCTGATGCAGGCCGTGAAGAAGTTCGACCCCTACAAGGGCGTCAAGCTCTCGAGCTACGCCGCCTGGTGGATCCGGGCCTACATCCTGCGCTTCATCCTGAACAACCACCGGCTGGTGAAGCTCGGCACGACGCAGGCGCAGCGGAAGCTCTTTTTCAACCTGCAAAAGGAGAAGGCGCGGCTCAGCGCCATGGGCATCGAAGCCTCTCCGGAGAAGATCGCCGAGCGCTTGAGCGTGCCCGTCAAGGACGTCGTGTCCATGGACCGGCGCCTCTCCGCCGGAGACGCGAGCCTGGACGCACCGGTCGGCGGCGAAGACGGGCGCGTGGCCCGCGTCGACCTCCTCGACGCCGGCGCGCCGGACATCAGCGACGTGCTCGCGGCGGAAGAGGTCGGCGACACGCTCAAGGGCAAGATCCGCGAATACGGCGCGACGCTCGAGGGCAAAGAGAAGGTCATCTTCGACGAGCGGCTCATGGCCGAGGCCCCGAAGACGCTCCAGGAGCTCGGCGACGGCTTCGGCGTGAGCCGCGAGCGCGTGCGGCAAATCGAAAAGCGGCTCCTCGGCAAGATGCGCAAGTTCCTCGAGGCCGAGGTCGGCGACGTCGTCGACGTCTACGAGGCGAACTAGACGTGCTCGACAGAAATCGCGAACGTCTCAACGGACCTTCGGCCCGAGGTCCCGCGCGCCCCTCCTCGCCGATGCCCCGCATCGACTCGTCGTGTCCCACGAAACCCCGAACCGAAATCCTCGCCGATACGCTCGCGATTTCTGTCTCGGACATCTAGGCCCCGTGTCGCCGTGCTCTGGGTCGTCGCCACACCCATCGGGAACCTCGAGGACATCACGCTTCGGGCCCTCCGCTTGCTTCGCGAGGCCGACGTGGTGCTCGCCGAAGACACGCGACGCACGCGTAAGCTGCTGACGCACTTCGACATTGGGACGCCCCTCGAGGCCTTCCACGCCCACAGCGACGACGGTCGCGTCACCACGCTCGTGCGGCGCCTCGAGGGCGGGGCGACCATGGTGCTCGTGAGCGACGCCGGGACGCCGCTCGTCAGCGACCCGGGCATCCGGCTGGTGGCCGCGGCGCGCGCCGCCCGCTTGCCCGTGAGCGTGGCGCCGGGGGCGAGCGCCGTGCTCGCGGCGCTCGCCGGCGCGGGGCTTCGCGCCGAGCGCTTCCGCTTCCTCGGCTTCCCGCCGCGCGCGGGCGGCAAACGAGGCCGCTTCCTCGACGCCCTCGCCGGCGACCCGGCGGCGCAGGTGCTCTACGAGGCCCCGGGACGCACGCCGGCCCTGCTCCGGGACCTGGCGCCGCGCCTCGGTGCGCGGCGCGTGGCGCTCTGCCGCGAGCTCACGAAGCTCCACGAGGAGTTTCGCGTTGGCACGGCCGCGGAGCTGGCGGAGTCTGCGGAAGCCGCAGCCGACGCGATCCGCGGCGAGGTCACGCTGGTGATCGAGGCCGACGACGCCGCGGGAACGCCGGAGCCCTTGGACGATACGGAGCTGGAGGCCTTCGTTCGCGAGCGCCTCGTGGCCGGGCAGCGGCCCAAGGCCGTCGCCAAAGCCCTCGCGGCGCGCCAGGGCATCAGCGGCAGCGAAGCCTACGCGCGCGTGGAAGCGCTGCGCGACCGAGCGCCAGCGTGAGGGGGCAGATGGCCCCGGGGCCTCGCCTGTCGTAGCGTGCCGCGCGATGCGGTGCCTCTCCGCCCTCGTGATCGCGCTGGCCGCGTGTGCGACCCCCGCCGGCGAGGGTGTCTCGGTCCGGGCCACGTTCTTGACCGGCGGCCTGCCCGAGGGCGTGGTCGCCGTGCAGGCGCTGGTGCTCGACGGCGACGGCCGCGCGCTCCGCCGCGGGACGCCGGTGCCGCTCTCGGCCCTCGGAGACGCCGACGGGAACGGGCGACGCGAGCTCCTCGTCGGCGGATTGCCGACGGACCGGGTCGTCGAGGTTCAGCTCGAGGCGCTGGGCAGCGACGGCGACCGTGACGTGCGCGCCGTGGGTCGCTCCGGCCCCTTGCGCCTCGGCCTGGGCGAGCGCCGCGTGGTGCGCGTCGCGCTCTACGAGGTGGGCTTGGCCCAGCCGGTGCCGAGCGCGGGCCCGGGGCCGCGCTTCCTCCACACGTCGACGGCCCTCGCCGACGGTCGCGTCCTCGTGACCGGCGGCTTCATCGACGCGGCCCCGAGCCCCTGCCCGCCTGGGACGGCGACCGACGCGCTCTGCTTCCAGCTCCGCAGCGCCCGCGACGGCTGGCTCTATGAGCCCGCCACGGCCCGCTGGCGCGAGGTGACGCCGGGCCTCGCTGCCGCCCGCGGAGCGCACAGCGCCACCCGCCTCGGCGACGGGCGCGTGCTGGTCGCCGGCGGGGCCGAGGAGGTCTTCTTGGTGCTCATCCCCGAAGGACCGGAGGGGAGCCCGAGCGGTTTCGACGTGTCCTTTGGCGGCACATCCGCGGCGGACCCCGCGAATACGACTTACTATCTCAACTGAACGATCTGTTCAAAAATGAATACCCAGAAATCACTTTGATTCGTAGGCTTTAATCTAGTTCAAACTGTGCCCGGACTCAAGGGAGTGTTCGAGGTTGAGTACAAATGGGGCAAAAAAGACGATATTGAAAGAAAAATTCTATTTTCTTTGCTCAACCGAGATCAGAAAAATAAAAATATAGAATTTGAAAGTCTAAAGGAAACAATCAAAGAAGGAATTGAGAAGTGTCATCGATAAGCAATTAAACAATATCAAAAAATCTAACACAAAATCTGTTTTTGTTTTATAAC
>JBCCAW010000323.1:0-6786 GCA_039814655.1 Myxococcota bacterium
CTGCGACCGGCTCCTTCGAGGCCCCGGCGCTCGCACCGGCGCCGCCGATCGCAACCGGCCCCTCTTGCGCTCCACGCGGGGATCTCGCTCCGCGAGCGCGCCGACTTCGCCGCCGCCCTTTCGCCGCCGCCCTTTCGCCGCCCTCCTTCGTTCCATGCGTCCCCGACGCCGTTCACGCCCCGCCGCCCGGCCCTTCCGTCCCATGCCCCGACACGACTCATCGACTCAGCGAGCTCGAAGCACGGATGCCACCCTTCCCTGGGAGGCACGCCCGTCCGCCGAGCTGCTCCGGCTGAGCTGGCCCATCGCCATCTCGACGCTTTCCTACAGCGTGATGACGCTGGTCGACACGCTCTTCGTCGGCCGGCTCGGTCCCGCGGCCCTTGCGGGCGTCGGCCTCGGCGGGCACGCCGCGTTCACGCTCGTTTGCTTCGCCCTCGGGCTGCTCCGCGGGGTCAAGGTACTCGTGAGCCAGGCCGTGGGCGCGGGCCGCCGGCACGAGGCCCGTGACCACGTGGCGACGGGCCTGGCGGCGGCCTTGCTGCTGGGCGTACTGGCCGCCGTGCTCGGCCAAGGCATGGCCGAGCTGCTCCCGCGCATCGCGGCGACGGAAGCCAGCGGCCGAGCGGCGGCGGACTACCACGCCGTGCGCATGCTCGGCTCGCCGGTGTTTCTGGCCTACGTCGCGCTCCGGGAGGTGCGCTACGGGCTCGGCGACTCGCGCTCTCCCATGATCGCCACGCTGCTCGGCAACGGGACCAACGTGGCCCTCGACGCGCTCTTCATTTTGGGCCTCGACTGGGGGGTCACCGGGGCTGCCTGGGCCACATTGGCCGGCCACGCGGTGGAGGCCGTCGTGCTCACGGGAGGCCTAAGGGCGAGCAGTCTCGGCGCCGTTCGCCTGGGGTCCCTTCGCGCGCTCATGCGCGTCGGCGTGCCGACGGGCCTCCAGTTCTTCATCGAGGTGGGCTCCTTCGCGCTTCTCGCGGCGCTCCTCGCGGCGCTTGGCGAGACGGAGATGGCCGCGCACCAGGTGGCGCTTCAAGTCGTGCACTTCGCCTTCCTCCCCTGCCACGCCGTCGCCGAAGCCGCGTCGGTGCTCGCGGGGCAGGCGATGGGGGCCCAGCGGCCCAAGCTCGTGCCGGCTCTCGGGCGCCAAGCGCTCGCGTTGACTGGCGCCTGGGGCGCCCTTTCCATGGTCGTCCTCCTGGCCTTCGGCGGCCCCATCGCCCGGGCCTTCACGGACGATCCCGGGCTCGTCGCCGCCGTCCGGGCCTTGCTCGTCGTCGCGGCGGCCTTCGTCATGGCCGACGGGGCCAACCTGACTTTCCGCGGCCTGCTCCGGGGTGCCGGCGACGTGCGCTATCCCGCCGTCGTCACCGTGACGGCCAGCTGGGTCTTCACGCCGCCGCTCACCTACCTGCTCGGCTACCGCATGCACCTCGGCGCGCTGGGCGGATGGCTCGGGTTGCTGCTGGAGATCGTCGTAGGCGCCGCCCTGCTGGGCTGGCGCCTCTACCGCGGCGGCTGGCGCGACGCCGCCACGCGGACCCTCGCGGCCAACGCGGCGGACCTCGATGCCGCCTGAGGCTAGCGCGTGAGCGGTGCGCTCACGCGAGATACGGGGCCAAGTTACCGGTGGCCGCGCTCGGTTGGTGGGTGCCCCCGACTTCGTGCAAAACTACAGAAGCGTTGCGCGGGGGCGCCGCTCGCTCCTCGGTGGAATCGCATGTCCTTTCGAAGACTTCTCTTCTCATTCGTTGCGGTGCTCAGCGTGGCGTCCTGCTCCGTCGACCCCATCTGCTTCGGTGCCGAGTGCCCCGGCGGCGGCCCGACGGATGGCTTCGTCACCCGGGACCTGGACGTGAACGACGGGCCCCGCCGGGACCTTGGCGACCTGCGCATGGACCCGGTCTGCGGCGACGGCCTCGTCGAGGGCGCGGAGGCGTGCGACGACTGCAACACGGAGAGCGGCGACGGCTGCGCGGCCGACTGCTCCGCCGTCGAGGTCAACCACGTCTGTTTGAACCGCGGCGGCGACTGCTCGGCGGAGGCCTGTTTCCTCATCGTGGAGTGCGGCAACGGCATCCTCGAGGGCGACGAAGCCTGCGACGACCACAACACGAGCGCCGGCGACGGATGCTCCGCGGACTGCGGCCGCATCGAAGACGGCTGGGCGTGCCCCTTCGCCGGCGTGGCCTGCCGAGCCGCGGCCTGCGGCGACGGCTTCCGGGCCGGCCGAGAGGAATGCGACGACGGCGGCGCGCGCGATGGCGACGGCTGCTCCGGGAGCTGCACGCTCGAAGAGGGCTTCGCGTGCCCGACCCCCGGCGCGCCCTGCCGACGCACCACCTGCGGCGACGGCACCGTCGAAGGCACCGAAGACTGCGACGACGGCAACGTGCGGCCCTTCGATGGCTGCTCCCCAAGCTGCGAAAACGAGCCTTCGTGCAGCGGCGGCACCTGCAGCGCCGTGTGCGGCGACGGGGTGATTCTGCCGGGCACCACGGAGGCCTGTGACGATGGCAACACGCTTCCCGGCGACGGCTGCGCCCCGGACTGCACCGTCGAGGAGGGCTTCGCCTGCACGCTGGTGCCCGTTCCGCTGCCCGACGAGATCTCCCTCCCGGTCATCTACCGGGACTTTCAGGGGGAGATCGTCGGCGGAGCGCTCGCCCATCCGGACTTCGACGACCGCGGCGGCAGCACCATCACCTTCGACATGGTCCAGGACTTCTTGGATGGGGACCGGGTCCCGGCATGGTCCGGCGTCGTGGTGGGCGGCTCGGGCTCCGCCAGCGAAGCGGACTTTCGCGAGTGGTACCGGGACGGGCCCCGGAACACCGCCGTATTCGACCTCCTCACGCTCGCGCAGACCTCGCCGGGAACCTACGCCTTCGATAGCGGCGCCGGCTTCTTCCCGCTCACGGGCCGCGGCTTCATGGCGCCGGGTGCGGCGACGCCGGAGGTCCGGCCGGACGGGCGCACGGACAACTTCAGCTTCACGACGGAGACCCGTTTCATCTTCCAGTTCCAGGGAGACGAACAGCTCGTGTTCCGCGGCGACGACGACCTCTGGGTCTTCGTCGACGGACGCCTCTGCCTGGATATCGGCGGCCTTCACCCACGCATCGAACGCACGATGAACCTCGGAACGCCCACGGCTGCCGAAGACGACGCGAACGACGCCATCGTGCAGGCGTGCGCGGACCGACTGACCGCCGGCGGCGTGTACGAGGCGGCGATCTTTCACGCGGAGCGCCGCGTGTCCGAGTCGAACTTCCGCCTCGCACTCACGGGCTTCGTGACCCAGGAGTCCGAGTGCGAGAGCACCTGCGGCGACGGCATTCTCACGGCCGACGAGGCCTGCGACGAGGGCCCGGAGAACGGCGCCGACTACAATGGCTGTACGGACGCCTGCTTGCTGGCGCCCTTCTGCGGCGACGGCGTCGTCCAGGAGGCCTTCGGCGAGGTCTGCGACGCGGGCAGCCCTGTGGGCTCGGACGAGTGCGCACCGGATTGCCAGACCATCGAGCGGCGCTGCGGCGATGGGGTGGTGCAGCCGGACCTCGGCGAAGAGTGCGACGACGGCAACACCACGAGCGGCGATGGCTGCTCCGACGACTGCCGCCGTGAGCTGATCTGATGGCAACGCACGACGGAGGGGATCGTATGACGCGCCCGAACGCGACGAGCAGGCCCTGGGCGAGCGCCCTCGCGCTGGTCCTCGCCAGCGCCTGCACCGTGGACCCGATCTGCTTCGGTTCCGAATGCCCGGGCGCCGGGCCCGGGGACGGCTTCGTCGGCCCGGACATGACCGTGAGCGACGGCCCGGGCCGCCGGGACCTCGGCGACATGCGGGCGGACCCGACCTGCGGCGACGGCCTCGTGGAGGGCGACGAGCTTTGCGACGACTGCAACACGACGAGCGGTGACGGCTGCGCCGCCGACTGCTCGGCCATCGAAGCCAACTACGTGTGCCTGAACCGGGCCGGGGATTGCACGGCCGAGGCCTGCTTTCTCATCGTCGAGTGCGGCAACGGCGTTCTCGAGGGCGAAGAAGCCTGCGACGACCGGAACACCGCCGGAGGCGACGGATGCGCCGCGGACTGCAGCCGCGTCGAGGACGGCTGGGCCTGCCCGCGGGCCGGCGTCGCCTGCCGCGCGGCGGCGTGCGGCGACGGGTTTCGCGTGGACCTCGAAGAGTGCGACGACGGCAACGCGCTCAACGGAGACGGCTGCTCGGGCACGTGCGTGCTCGAAGAGGGCTTCGCGTGCCCCACGCCCGGCACGCCCTGCCGGGCGACGACCTGCGGCGACGGTGTGCCCGAGGGCACGGAAGACTGCGACGACGGCAACCTTCAGATCGGCGACGGCTGCACGCCCTTCTGCACGACGGAACCGGACTGCACCGACGGTGATTGCGTGGCCGAGTGCGGGGACGAGGTGATCTTCGCGCCGGAGACCTGCGACGACGGGAACACGCGCGACGGCGACGGCTGCTCCTCGACCTGCCAGGTGGAAGAGGGCTTCAGCTGCGTCGAGGTCCCCGTGGACCCACCGCCGACGGTGACCCTCCCCATCGTCATCCGTGACTTCCTTCCGGCCTGCCAGGACGGCAACAGCGCGCTGACTGCATTCCCGGAGCGAAGCGCCGGCGGCCCAGCCCCCTACGGACACCGGGACTTCCAGTGCGAGAACGAAGGCCTTCAGACCGGCGCCGTCGAAGTGACGCTCGATTCCGCGGGCAAGCCCGTGCTCCGCGCTGACGCGGTGAACGACCGCAATTTCTCGACGCAGGAGAACTTCGCCGAATGGTACCGCTCGGACCCGGACGTGAACCGGACCGTCGTGCAGGGAATTACCCTGGACACGCTCGTCGTGGCGGGCACCCCGCGACCGGGCGAATACCGTTTCGACAGCAACAGCCTGTTCCCGCTCAGCACGCCCATCGACGGATCCGCTCCAGCCGGCTTTCACGTGGACGGTACGGACGAAGCGACCTCGGCCGATGGCGCTGGTTCGGGTCAGCAGAACTTCTTCTTCACGACGGAGATTCGCTTCTTCTTCGAGTATGAAGGCACGGAGGTGCTTGCCTTCAGCGGCGACGACGACGTGTGGGTCTTCATCAACGACCGGCTAGCCGTCGACATCGGAGGCGTTCACGGCCGCGTCGACCGGAGCGTGACGCTGGCAGACACCGCGGCGGAGTTCGGACTCCGCGTCGGTGGTATCTACGAGGCCGTGGTCTTCCATGCCGAACGGCACACCACGCGCTCGCAGTACCGGCTCACGCTCTCCAACTTCAACCGAGCCCCTTCGGTGTGCGAGTTCACCTGCGGCGACGGCATCGTCACGCGCTTCGAAGCCTGCGACGACGGGGCGGACAACGGCGCCGACTACAACGGCTGTACGGACAGCTGCACCGTCGCGCCCTTCTGCGGTGACGGCGTCGTTCAGGAGGAGTTTGGCGAAGTCTGCGACGCCGGAACGCCCGTCGGTTCGGACAGCTGCGCGCCCGACTGCCAGACCATCGAACGCCGCTGCGGCGACGGCGTCGTCCAGCCGGACCTCGGTGAGGAATGCGACGACGGCAACACCGAGAACAACGACGGCTGCGACGAAAACTGCCGCCGCGAGCTCATCTGAACGTCGCCTGCCTCGACGTGGGCTTCCGCTGCCCAGGGACGGCTGCGCGCGGCGCTGTGCGCTAGGACCGCTAGCGAGGGGACCTAGGCGCCGCCGTTCAAAGCACCCCGTACGCTACGAGGGCGGCGCGAAGACCGTCCGCGTCTTCGAAGCGATGCCCCAGCAGCCCTTCGGCCCGGGCCGCCGCGACGTTCGCTTCTCGGTCGTCCACGAAGAGCAGCTCCTGCGCTTCGACGCCGAGGCGCCGCATGGGGCCCCGGTAGGCTTCCGGATCGGGCTTCCGCACGCCGGTCTCGCAGCTCACGAAGCTCCAGGAGAGGAAGCGCGAGAGCGCGAGACGCTCTTCGATCCACCGGTACCAGGAGGGGTAGTTCGAGAGCGCGTGCATGGCGATGCCCGCCGCCGAGAGCTCGGTGAGCAGGGCCTCGATGCCCGGAAGAAAGCGGTAGGCATCGCGCACGCAGCGCACGAAGCCCGCGTCGTCGAAGGCGCGCCCGTCGGCCCAGAAGCGGGCGAGGAAGGCCTCGTTCGTGAGCGTACCGTGCTCGAACTCCACCCAGGCCGTGGGGTCCTTTTCGGCGATGAGCTCGGCGAGGGTCAGGCCGAAGAACGCTGGCATCTCCTCGTGAAAGGGGTCGTGCACGAGGGTCCCCATCACGTCCAGGAGCAGAATCATCGTCCCCGCCGGTCCTGCCCCTCGTTGCCCGGGGCGCGGTCTTCCACGCCGGCGCGCCGGAGCTTGTCGAGAAAGGTGGTGCGCTTCAGCCCCAGCGAACGGGCCGCCTCGCTCTTGTTGCCGCTGGCGCTCTCGAGCGCCCGCAGCAGCGCGCGGCGCTCGATCTCCGCCCAGCTGCCGGAGAGCGCGTCGCCGGTGCGGGCCGGGCCGAGCGGGGGCAGATCCCCGTAGCGAATCACGGCGGCGGCGTCTTCGGCGTGCGCTGCCGCGTGCTCGAGGACCCGGCCGAGCTCCTCCACGTTTCCTGGCCAATGGTAGGCGGCGAGGGCGTCCATGGCGGCCTCGTCGATGCCGGCCGGCGGTCTCCCGAGCACCCGGCAAGCGCGGTCGAGGTTCTGAAGCACGAGCGAGGGCAAGTCCTCGGCGCGCTCGCGCAGCGGGGGCACGCGAAGCCAGCGGCC
>JBCCAW010000110.1:0-12853 GCA_039814655.1 Myxococcota bacterium
CGCGCCCATCGAGCGCGCTGGCGGCAACAGGCGCGCCGGGTACGAACCGCGCCGCCATCGGCGCGCAGGTGCTCGTGCGCTACGGCGAGCTCACGCAGCGCCTGGAGGTCGACGGCGGCCACGGCCACTTCGGCGCTCAATCGGAGCGCGTGCTCCACATCGGCCTCGGCGCCGCCTGCGAAGCCGAGGTGGAGGTGCGCTGGCCCGACGCGGCGCTCACCACCGAGCGCCACGTGCTCCCGGCGGGGCACCGCTTCCGCCTCGTGCAGGGGGAGCCTCCCGTCGCCCTGGAGTAGGCGAGCCTCCCGTCGCCCTCGACAAGCTCTCAGCGACCCTCGAAGGCCGGCGCGCGCTTCCCGAGGAAGGCCTGCATTCCCTCGCGCTGGTCGGCGGTGCCGAAGAGCTTGCCAAAGGCCCGCACCTCGGCGGCGTTCGCCTCGGTCAGCGACTGCTCGGGACCTTCGAGCATGAGCCGCTTCGCCGCGCGCACGGCGCAGGGTCCCTTCGCCGCGACCTCCCGGGCCGTAGCCTGCGCGGCGTCGAGCAGCGCGTCCGGGGCGAAGACCGCGTTGACCAGACCGATGCGCAGCGCTTCGGCGGCGTCGATGACGCGGCCGCTGAAGACGAGCTCGCGCGCGTGCCCCACGCCTACCCGGCGCGGCAGGCGCTGCGTGCCGCCCCAGCCGGGAACCACGCCGAGGCCGACCTCCGGCAGGCCGAGCTTCGCCTTCTCGCTCGCGTAGATGAAGTCGCAGGCGAGGGCGAGCTCGCATCCGCCGCCGAGGGCGAAGCCGTTCACGGCGGCCAGCGTCGGGAAGGGGGCCTCCTCGAGGCGCCGCGCCACGCGGTGACCGAAGCGGCTGAAGGCCTGCGCGTCCGCCACGCTCATCTCGGCCATGGCCGCGATGTCGGCGCCGGCGACGAAGGCCTTGCCCGTCCCCGTGAGGATCGCCGCGCGCACCTCTCCCGTTTCGAGCGTCGCCAGCGCCGCGTCGAGGGCCTGGAGCAGCGCCGCGTTCATGGCGTTCAGCGCCTCCGGCCGGTCGATGGTGAGCACGGCCACGCCGTCCGTGACCTCGCTTCGCAACATCTCGCTCATGCCGTCGCTCCCTCGAGGCGCCGGCCCCGATCGTCGTAGCGGTAGAAGCCCCGACCGCTCTTCCGGCCGAGCCAGCCGGCGGCCACGTAGTTCCGGAGAATACTCGGCGGCCGGTATTTGTCGTCGCCGAACTCCCGGTGCAGCACCTCGGCGATGAAGAGCACGGTGTCGAGGCCGATGAGGTCCGCCAGCTCGAAGGGCCCCATGGGGTGGTTCAGCCCGAGGCGGCCGGCCGTATCGATGTCCTCGGCGGTCCCGAGGCCCTCCTGGAGCGTGAAACACGCCTCGTTGAGGAAGGGGATGAGCATACGATTCACGAGGAAACCGGGCGCGTCCTTCGAGACCACGAGCACCTTGCCCATTCGCTCGGCGGCGGCCCGGGTCTTGTCGAAGGTCGCGTCGTTGGTCTGAAGCGCGCGCACGAGCTCGACGAGCTGCATGCGCGGCACCGGGTTCATGAAGTGCATGCCAATGACCTGCTCCGGGCGCTGGGTCACGGCAGCGATCTTGGTGAGCGAGATGCTCGAGGTGTTGCTCGCGAGCACGGCCTCAGGCTTCTTCATCGCCGCGTCGGCCTGACGGAAGATCTCGAGCTTGACCTCGAGGTTCTCCGTGGCCGCCTCCACGAGGAAGTCGGCCCCGGCGAGGGCGGAGAAGTCTCCCGCGGAGGCGATGCGAGCCATGGTCGCCACGCGCGTCGCCTCGTCGAGCTTTCCCTTGCCCACGAGGCGGGCGAGACCGGAGTCGATGCGCGCCCTTCCCTGGTCCGCCAGCTCTACCTTCGCGTCGAGGAGCACCACGCGGAAGCCAGCCTGCGCCGCGACCTGCGCAATACCTCGGCCCATTTGCCCGGCGCCCACGACGCCAAAGAGCTGCTCGTCCGTCATGCGTATCCCACGCGCGGACCGGCCGGCGCTCACCCCGAGCGCCGCGAAGACCCGCGAAGGGAGTGCGCTAGCAGCCGCCCACGGCGCCCGTCAACGGTCCCGATCACGGGGGTCGCCGAGCGTCCGGGGCACCTCGAAACGGGCCCAGCGCGCGTCGTCTTCTCGGCGCAGGCGTACGCGGGCCGCGTAGGCCCCGGGCTCGCCGCGGAGCGCGTCGGCGAGCTCCTCCATCCAGAGATAGAGCGCGTCGCTCTTCCGCTCGAGTACGGCGGCGGCGACGAGGCGACGGCCGAGGGTGAGCGCCGCGTCACGGAAGGCGAGCGAGGCGCGGGCGTGGGCGTCGCTGACCCCGCCCTTGGCCCGGGCCACGCGCCGCGCGAGAGCGAGGATGGCACGCACCGTCGCCTCCCGGCCGAAGCCCCGGCTCCGGGCTCTGGCGATGGCGCGCTGCTCGGCCTCTTCCCGCGCGCGTTCCCGGGCCGCTCCGCCCCGGGGGCTGTCCTCCAGGGCGCGCGCGACGCGCGCGTCGTCGTTGCCGAGCGGGCCCGGGGCTAGGTCGATGCCCCAGGGCCGCACCCGCGCAAGGGCGCCTCGCAGCTCCCGGCGTGCCTCGATGTCCGGTCGCCCCGAGGCGCTCTCCGCCCGGTGCAGAGACTCGAGGCGCGCATCGAGGGTGCGCCGGGCGCGCGGCGGGCGCGGCACGGCCAGCGCCGTCACGTCGTCGTCCCCGAGGGGGCCGAGCGCCGCCTCCAGCGCCAGGAGCGCCGCCCGGGATGCCCGGCGCCCGTCGTCGAGAAGCAGCAGGGCCTCGGCCACCAGCCGCTGGCGCTCCCGCGCCTCGGCGAGCAGACGCTCCGTGCTCAGGTCCTCGAGCCGCACGACCTCGCGCCGGGCGAGGGCGCCGGGCGCCTCGCGCTCGTAGCGGTGCGCCGCGGTGATGAAGGGCGCGACCTCCGGAGCTACACGGGCGCTCCGGCGAAGGGTCGCGCCGCGCGACAGCCGCCGTCCCCGGCCGAGGCTCGGCGCGCCGGGCGTCTGGCGCCGGTAGGGCCGCGCAAAGATGCGCCGGACGGTGGCGTCGACCGCGGGCCCGGGCTCCCGAGCGCCGAGCGCACGGTCCAGCGTGTCGATGCTCAGCGGCGCGACGGTCCCTTCATCGGGCGCCACCAGCGTCAGGAGACGCCAGCGCCCCTCGACGAAGCGTGGCGACGGGACCAGCGCCTCCACGCTCACCAGCGCCGGACGCTCCGCCGAGAGGGCCCAGCGGAGACATACCGGCTGGCCCAGCGCGAGCTGGGCGCGGTCCGCCAGGTCCGCCGCGTCCTCGGCGACGTCCCGGCGGAGGCCGTCGCCATTGACGTCCGCGCGGCCGGAGCGCCGGTCGATGCGCCACGCCTCGCCCGCTCCCTCCCCGCGCACCACGATGGCTTCCGTGTCCCCGCCCTCCGGGTCCACGCTCCAGGCCATCCCCTTCGGCCCGCTCCCGGGTGCGCCCTCGCCGAGCACCGGAAAGCCAGCGTCGGCGAGCTGCGCGCGCAACGTCGCATCTCCCTCATGCGCCGGCGAAGGCGTGAGGGCGGCCGACGCGCGCTCGGGGCCGATCTCGGGAGGCGCGGACAAGGCCCCGGAGTGTGTCAGCGCTCGACGATGAGCGCGAGCCCTTCGCCACCGCCGATGCAAATGCTCGCCATGCCTCGCTTGGCGTCCTTGCTCTCCATGGCGTTGAGCAACGTGACGAGGATGCGGGCGCCGGACGCTCCGATGGGGTGCCCAAGGGCGATGGCACCGCCGAGCACGTTCATCTTCTCGTGGGGCACGCCGAGCTTCGTCACGCAGCTCATGGACACCACGGCAAAGGCCTCGTTGACCTCGAAGACGTCGATGTCCTCCACCCCGAGGCCGGCGCGGGCGAAGGCCTTCTCCATGGCGCCGACGGGCGCCGTGGTGAACCACTCGGGCGCCTGCGCGTGGGCCCCGTAGGCGGTGATCCGGCCCAGGGGCTTCAGACCCAGGCGCTCGACGGCCTCGCCGCTGGCCAGCACCAGGGCGGCGGCCCCGTCGTTGAGCTTCGACGCATTGGCCGCCGTGACCGTGCCGTCCTTCTGAAAGGCCGTGCGGAGCTTCGGCATCTTTTCGAAGTTCGCGCGTCCGGGCTCCTCGTCCGTGTCGACGACTACGTCGCCCTTCCGGCCCTTGACCGTGACGGGAGCGATCACTCGGGCGAAGGTGCCGTCTTCCTGGGACTTCTTGGCGCGCAGGTAGGACTCGCGGGCGTACTCGTCCTGAGCCTCCCGGGAGAAGCCGAACTCCTTGGCGTTCAGCTCCGCGGCGTTGCCCATGTGGAAATCGTTGTACGGGTCCCAGAGACCGTCGTGCACCATGGAGTCGACGGCGGTCTTCGGGCCCATGCGGTAGCCCGAGCGGGCGCCGGGCAGGAGGTACGGGGCCTGGGACATGTTCTCCATGCCGCCGGTCACCACGACCTCCGCGTCACCGAGCGCGACGCTCTTGAAGCCGAGGATGGTGGCCTGGAGACCGGACCCGCAGACCTTGCCGATCTGAGTGCAAGGCACGCCCTGGGGCAGCCCCGCCGCGAGCGCCGCCTGCCGCGCCGGCGCCTGGCCCAGCCCGGCGGTGAGCACGTTGCCGAAGAGGACTTCGCCCACCTCCTCGGGCTGTACCTTCGCGTGCGCGAGCGCCGCGCGAATGGCGGTGGCTCCCAGCTCGGTGGCGGGGACGGTGGCGAGGGCGCCCTGGAAGGCGCCGATGGGAGTGCGGGCGATGCCAACGATGAAGACGTCGCGAGCCATTCTGGACCTCGTGGTTCACCGCGGAGCGTGAGCGCTCCGCGTCAGGGCGCTCGGTGGCGTCCAGCGCCAAAGATCTAGTTCCGGAGAGCGTCGCGTCGAGCGTGTCGACGCACACCCCCGGTGGTGGCTGGCGGCCGAAGCCGGCTGGTGGGCGATGCTGGATTTGAACCAGCGACTTCCTCCGTGTGAAGAAGGCACTCTACCCCTGAGTTAATCGCCCGGGGCCGCCTCGCGGCGGGTCGTGGCATTAGCACGCCCCCTCTTGGGAGCAAGCCAGCCCGTCAGCCCTTTTCGGCGTCGTCGCCGATCTTGGCCCGGAGCAGGTCGCCGAAGGTGCCAAAGCCCTTCTTCGAGGCTTCCTTGCGGTACTCGCGCACGGCCTTCCGCTCCTCGTCGAGGGCGATGCCCTTGATGGAGCACTTGAGCTGTCCGTCGCGGTCCGTCCCGATGACCTTGACCTCGATCTCGTTGCCGATGGCGTAGGCCTTCTTCCGGTTCGGTCCTTCGACGGGAAGCTCGCGGTTGGGCACGTAGCCCCGGCCACGCTTGCCGATCACGCCGGCCACCTGGACGAAGATGCCGTGGTGTTCCGTGCGCTCGATGGTCACCTTGATGTGCGAGCCCGGCTTCAGGCTGCGCGGCGCCTTCGTCGGGTCCAACTCCCCGCGCTCGAGGGCCGCCACGTCTGCCGCGGAGAGCTTCGATAGCGAGATGCGCCGGCTCCCCCGGTCGACGCGCTCGACGACCACGTGAATCGTGTCGCCTTCCTTGACCACCTGCCCCGCGTGCTTGAGGTCCTTGCCCCCCAGCTCGGAGATGTGAAGCAGGCCCTCCACGCCGGGCGCGACCTCCACGAACGCACCGAACTCGGCCGTGCGCACGATGGTCCCCTGCCGGGCCATGCCCGGCTTGAGCGCGTCCTTGTGGGCGTCGAAGGGGTCCGGGAGGCAGCGCTTGATGGAGAGCGAGAGCTTGCCGAAGCGGTCCTTTCGCGTGGCCGGCTGCACCTTGAGCACCTCGACCTGGACCGCGTCGCCCACCTTGACGGCGTCCGCCGGCCGGAGGCCGCGTGACCAGGCGATCTCGCTCTGGTGCACGAGGCCCTCGACCCCGCCACCGACGTCGACGAGCGCCCCGTAGTCGCGCACCTCGGTGACCTTGCCGTCGAGCTTCTCGCCGACCTTCATGGCCTTGAGGCGGTCCCGAGCCTTCTTTCGGAGCTCGCGCTCCAGTACGCCGCGGCGACTGACGATGATGCTCTTGCCACCGCGCGAGGGCGGCAGGGAGAACTCGACCTTGCGGCCGAGGAAGGCCACCGGGTCCGTGATGGGCTCGAGGGACATCCCGCTCGCCGGGCAGAAGGCCCGGATGCCCTCGACCAGCACGTCGAAGCCGCCCCGGTTGAACCCGTAGACAACGCCCTCGACGCGCACGCGGGCCTCCGCCGCCTGCTGAATGCGACCCTTGGCGCGCGGACGCACGACGTTCCGGTTGACCACCATGATGTGGCCGCTCTCGGCGACGGCCCCGATGCGCCCGCGAAATACGGACCCCACCTCCGGCGCTTCGTCAGCCCACTCCACGGGCTCCTCCGCGGGCGGCTCCGGCGCCGCAACGGTCTTGGCCGCCGCCTCCGGCGCCGCCGCGACGTCGGGCGGAGCCGCGTCGGTGGCCGGGTCCGCCACGGCGTCCGTTTCCGTTTCCGTTTCCGTTTCCGTTTCCGAATCCGTTTCCGAATCCGAAGCCGAATCCGAATCCGAAGCCGTTTCCGTCGCCGTTTCCGTTTCCGTTTCCGTTTCCGAATCCGTACCCGTTTCCGAATCCGTACCCGTTTCCGAATCCGAACCCGTTTCCGAATCCGAATCCGTACCCGTTTCCGAATCCGCTTCCGTCGCCGTCGCCGTCTCCGAGCCCGCTCCCGTCTCCGGGGACGCCGTCGCGGCGTCGTCCGCCGGCGGGGCCGGGAGGCCCACGGCGGTCTCCACGCCCGTCGTCGGCGTCTCTTGCGCGCGCGACTCGGGGATGGCGCGCGGCTCCAGCGCGTCCACGGTGGCCGTGGCGCGGCCGAAAAGGTCGAGCGTCGCCGCGCCCTGCTCCACGCGCGTCACGACGCCCGCGATCACGTCGCCCACACGGAACCCGTGCCGGGCCGCGGCGCCGCGATCGAAGTACGCGCTGAAGGCCTGGGTCTTCCGGTCGCCGCCCTCGCTGCCTTCGCCGCCTTCGCCGCCCTTCTTCTTCTTTCGGCGACGACGCTTCTTCTTCTTGCCCTCGCTCGGAGTCGCGGCGGACTCGGCGGCAGGCGCGTCGCTGCTTTCCGCCGCCGCGCCTTCCGGCGCACCGGCATCCGGCGCACCGGCATCCGCCGCACTGCCATCCGCCACACTGCCATCCGCCGCACCGCGCGCGGCCTCGCCGTCGGAGGCCGCGGTGGTGCCCTCATCGGCCTTCGCCTCCGGGGCCTGCGCTTCCGCCGGCGCAGCGTCCGTCGCTGTCGCCGCCGCCTCCGTCGGCGCGGTGGACGACGCTTCCGCCGGGGCGGCGTCCGGCGCGGTGGACGCCTCCGTCGCCGCCGGCTCCGGGGCGGGAGGCGCGTCTTGCGCGGGGTCCGGAGCGGCCTGCGGTTCGGCCGGCGTACCCGTCGTAGCGACGTCCGCTCCGGGGTTGTCGTCGGCCTTCGGGGTCTCGTTGTCGGTCATGGGTACGCCCAGCGGCGCTGCCCGGGGCGCCTTCGAGGGTCGTGGTCGAGGGTCATCGTGCCCGCGCCGCCGAGGGGGCAGCGCGTGCGACGTGCACCGCCGGGCGCGGCGCGGTCAGGCCCCGCGGGCCCGGGTCGCGCACACTATGTAGCGCCCTCGCCCGCGTCAAGGCGCGCTGGAACGCCGCGGGAGCCCTTCCCGCGCCAGCCGGTCCGCGCGGGCCTCGAGGCGCTCGGCGAGCGGCGTCCGGCCAGCGCGGCGCGCGAGCGGCGCGGCCCGGCCCAGGGTGCGAATGGCCGCCCCCACGTCGCCGAGCACCGTGTGCGCGAGGCCGAGCAGCCCGAGCGCGTAGGCCGCCTCGGCGAAGCGCCCCTGGCCCTCGAGCTGCTCCACGGAGCGCACGAGGCCCTGCACGTAGAGCGGCTCCGGGTGAGCGAGGAGCGCCAGCGTGGACTGCACGGCCTCGGCCAGGCGCCCGACGCTCTCCGACCGCGCCTGCCGGGCGAGGCGCACCGCGTCCGCTGCCCAGCGCGCCGCCTCGGGCTCTTGCTCCGCCTCGAGGCAGGCCAACGCAGCGCGAACGGCGCTCATGGCGCGGGCCTCCGGGCGCCCCCCCTCGGCGGCCACCTCCGCGGCGGCTACCCAGGCTTCGGCGGAGGCCGCGGTGCGCCCTTCGGCCTCGGCGACCTCCGCGGTGGCGAGGAGGCTGGCGAAGCGAAGCTCCGCGCCCCCGTGGCGCACGGCCAAGAACAGCGCGTCGGTGCGCGCGGCGCGGGCCCGGGCGAGGTCTCCGAGCCGGGCGCTCGCGATGGCGAGGCCGATGGCCGCGTAGCCCACGTCGGCGTCCGAGAGCCCCGCGTCGCTCGCCTCGATGGTCGCCGCGAAGCGCTCGAGGCTGGAGACGGCCTCTCCCGGGTGGCCGCTCTCGAGAAGCCCGCGGCCGAGGAGCACGAAGATGTGCCCGCGCAGGAGATCGTCGGCCACCTGGTCCAGGTCATCTCCCAGCGACGCCAGCGTCTCCACCACCGCTCCCCAGCGCTCCTGCCGGGCCAGCACCTCGGCCCGGGCGACGGCCAGCTCGGCGCCGAGGGTCCCCGGGCCCGTGAACTGCGCCGCGGCGCCCTCGAGCGCGCGTCCCGCGCCCTCCACGTCGTCGCTGGCGAGCGCGAGCTGCGACGCCCTCAAGCGAAGGCGGAGCGCTTCTCCGAGCGCGTCCGGACGCCGTTCGAGCAGCGCCGCGGCCGTGACGAAGCGCTCGGCCGCGTGCGCCGGACGCCCCGCGCCCTCGGCCAGCTCTCCCGCGCGCACGAGGAACCCTGGTGCTCGCGCGCCATCACCGGCGAGCGCGGCGTGCCGTGCCAGCGCGTCGACGCGCTCGTCTCGCGCAGCGCCGGCCTTTTCGAGCACCTCGGCGATGCGCGCATGAAGCGCGCGGCGGTCCTCGGCATCCGGCAGCTCCCGCAGCGCGCGACGCACGAGCGCCCCGCCGCGAACCACGAGGCGACCGGGGACCGGGACCGCACCGCCTCCGCCGCCCCAACGCCCGGGCTCGCGGTACTGCGGGATCATCGACGGCTCCCCCAAGAGTCCCGCCGAGACGACCGGTTGAAGCGCGGCTTCAGCCACGTCCCGGGGCACGCCCTCGACGGCGGCGAGCGTGGATAGATCCACCGGCGCGTCGAAGGCCGCCACGGCGCGTAGGAGGCGCCGGGCGCGCGGACCGAAGTGCGCCTCCGTCGCCGCGACGTTGGCCCGCAGGGCCGCGGGGACGGGCAGCGCCGCCCAGTCCACGCGGTGCACCAACCCATCGGCCTCGGCGAAGGCACCCCGCGCCCGGACCTCCGCCGCGAGATGCGCGGCCCAGCCTGGCACGCCGCCGGTCTCCTCGAGGAGCGGCGCATGCAGGTCGGCGTCGATGGCCCGGGCGCCCAGGCGTCGCGCGAAGAGCCGAGCCGCGGACGCGGCGTCGAGCTCCTTGAGGTAGAGCACCTCGCCAACGTGAAGATGCGGCCGCGCGCCACCGGGACGCGCCGTCAGCACGGCGAGCACACGCAAGCCCCGCAGCCCCGCCAGGAGTAAATCCAGCGTCTGCCGGCTCGCTTCGTCCATCCATTGGACGTCCTCGAGGCAGAGGATCACCGGCCGCTCGCTCTGGAGCGCGTGCAGCGCCTTCCGCGCGGCGACCACGAGCTCGAGGCCCATGGGCCGGCCGAGGCGCGGCGTCGGAACGTCGCCGAGCCCGTGCAGGGCGCCCACGAGCGCCAGCTCGCGGGACGAAAGCCCGAGGTGCCTCAGCCGCGCCAGCCGTGCGCGGAGCGCATCGATCTCGAGCGTATCGTCCGCGCCCACCAGGTCCGCGAAGAGCTCCCCGAAGGCCCCGTAGCCGAGGGGCCAGGGACGCGCGGCGCGGCCCGTCACGCGCACGAAGGTCGCCTCGTCGCCGCTCGCGCCGTGGAGCTCGGCCACCAGCCGGGACTTGCCGAGGCCGGCCTCGCCCACCACCAACACGGCGTTGCCCCGGCCCTCGGCCGCGCGCGCGAGTCCCAGCGCCAAACGCTTCAGCTCCGGCCGGCGCCCGATGAGAGGACCGGCGCGGAGGGCCTCGAGCGCTCGCTCCTGCGCTGCGCGTAGTGACCCGAGCGTGGGCCAGGCCCCCGGCGCCTCCGGCTCCTGGAGGGCAAAACGCCAGCGGACGTCCGGTCCCAGCGCCGGCTCCACGACCACCTGGGGCCCCGTCAGCTGCCGGAGGGCATCGGCCGCGCGCTCGCGCGTCGCGAGCGTCGGCTCGACGGCGCCGGGGCCGTAATGGTGCGCCTCTCCGGCGAGGACCACCGCGGCGCCGAGCGCCGCGTCCCGGCGCAGGGCGTGGGCCGTGCGGGCGGCGGCGAGGGCCGCTCCCTCGGGCGCGCCGCTGGCGCCGAAGACCACCTCGCTCAGGCCGCCGACGGGCGCCAACACCCATCCGCCGTGCCGCTCGGCGACGGCCTCGAGGCGCTCGCGCTTCGTATCCCGGTCGAGGCTCACGAGCAGCACGACGGGCCGGAGCTCCGCCCGCAGCGAGCGCGAGGAAGGAAGCGCCCGCGTCGCCTCCGAAGGCCGGCTCACGCGCACGCCTGACAGCTGCGCATCCGCGTCGAGGCGGTCGAGGAGGTCCGCGCGGAGCTTGTTGGCGCGCCCGCGACCGGCGGGGGGAACCATGCGGCAGAGCGTCTCCGAGAGCACGCTCGGACCCACGCGCGCGTCCATCTCGATGAGCACCCGGCCGAGCTCCTCGGCCATGTCGCCGGCGGCCTCGAAGCGTACGCTGCGGTCCCGTGCGAGGGCCCGGCGCAATACATCACCGAGGCGCTGGGGCGCCCCGAGCGCCGCGAGGTCGATCTCGGGAATCGGGGCGTCGCGCACCAGCCGGAGCGTCTCCTCCGGCGAGTCCCCCCGAAAGAGGCGCTGCCCTGCGAGCATCTCGTGCAGCACGATGCCGAGGGCAAAGAGGTCCGAGCGCCGGTCCAGGGTCTCGCCGCGGGCCTGCTCCGGGGACATGTAGGCGTACTTGCCGCGAATGAGCCCCGGGTCCTCGTCCCGGCCGAGACCGCGCTCATCGGCCCGGGCGATGCCGAAGTCCGAGAGCTTGACCTGGCCTTCGTAGCCGAGGAGCACGTTCGCCGGCGACACGTCCCGGTGCACGATCTGGAGCGGCGTCCCCTCCTCGTTCTTGCGCCGATGCGCGTAGTCGAGGGCCTTGGCCGCCTCGGCGGCGATCCAGAGGCGAAGCGCGAGCCCCAGTCCGCCCTCGTCACGGGGGTTCGGGACGAGCTGGAGCGCCCGGCCGAGGTCGATGCCGTGCACGTGCTCCATGGCGATGAAGTACGCGCCCTGCTCCTCGCCGAGCTCGAAGATGTGCACGATGTTCGGGTGGTTCAGCAGCGCGGCGATCTTCGCCTCGCGCACCAGGAGCTCCGCGAAATCCGAGCGGGCCATGAGGCTCGGCAGCACGCGCTTGAGCACGACGGTCTTTTCGAAGCCGGCGATGCCCCGGGAGCGCGCCAGCCACACCTCGGCCATGCCGCCTTCGCCGATGCGATGGAGGAGCTCGTAGGATCCGAAGAGGACGCGCCGCCCCATGGCGGTGACCGTACACCACGGCGCGGGCGTGGCCTTCGCGCCCCGTGAGTCGACGACGGCCCGAGGCCGCCGGCCCCACGACCCATGAAGAGCGCGCCCTACAAAGGGAAGCGAACGGTCAGGTCCTGCACGCCGGCGAAGGACTCCAGGCGCAGCGTGCGGACGTTGCGCTCGACGCAGGGGAGCACGCCCGCCGGCAGCTCGGGCTGGAGCGAACGGATGCGCGTCACGCGGCCGGTGGAGCCCTCGACACGAAGCCGCGCGACGAGGGCCGTGGGGAGGCCGACCCCGGCGGTCGTGAAGCAGCGCCGGAGCCTCGGGCGCAAGCGCACCGCAACGTCGCGGAGCTCGTCGTCGTCCGGTCCCGTGCGAAGTGGTGCGCTGGGCTGCGCGTCGCCGGTCGAGCGCGTCTCCCCGACCGTAGCGACCTCGGCCGCCGGGGCAGGAGCCGGCGCGGCGGCGGGCGCCGCGGTGGGCTCCTCCGGCCGGGCGCTCTCGGCGTCGGCGTCGAGCAGGTCGTCTTCGGCGTCATTGCGTGCCGGGGAGCGATACGCTCCGCCACTCGCCGCGCCGCTCGCGCTGCGCTCGCCATAGGCGAGCTGACCGAGCGCCTCGCCCACCCCCTCGGCCCCGGCGAGGTTGCTGCGCGGCCCGCCGCCCCCCGAGCGCCGCCGGGCTCGCCCCGCCTCGCGGGAGGACGGTGAGACGTCTCCGGGCTCGGCCCGAGCGGCCACGACGGCGGACGACGGGTCCGCGGGCAGCGCGCCGTTGGCCGCCACACCATCGCGCTCGTCACCTGCGCGCGGCATGGGGGCAGCGCGCGGTGCGAGGGCCGAGCGCGGCCTCTCGGCGCCCTGCACGACGCCGGACGCGACTTCGCCGCCCATCCCGCCGCCCATCCCGCCGACCACCGCCTCGGCGAGCGCGTCCTCCACCGGCTCCGGCGGCGCCTCGGTGGGAACCGACTCGGCTGTCGGTGCGGCCGCGGACTCTTCTTCGGCCTGGAGCACGGCCACGGCCTCGCCCGCCGGTGCGCCGCGAAGCGAGAGGCCGACGAAGGCCAAAAGACCCGCGGCGGCCGCCGCGAACACGGCCAGCGTGGTGCGCCGCCCCGCCGGCGCCGCCCGCCGGGCCTCCGCCACCTCCGCCCGAGCCCGGCCGAGGGCCACGGGCGCCGCGGTGGACCGGGTTTCGTTTCGCGCGGCGCGGGCGTCCGCCAGCGCGATCACCGTGGCCTGC
>JBCCAW010000114.1:0-12712 GCA_039814655.1 Myxococcota bacterium
CTCCACTGCGGTCCCCGTTTCCGTTTCCGTTTCCGTGTCCGTTTCCGTTTCCGTTTCCGTTTCCGTTTCCGTTTCCGTTTCCGTTTCCGTTTCCGTTTCCGTTTCCGTTTCCGTTTCCGTTTCCGTTTCCGTTTCCGTGTCCGTGTCCGTGTCCGTTTCCGTTTCCGTGTCCGTTTCCGTGTCCGTGTCCGTTTCCGTTTCCGTTTCCGTTTCCGTTTCCGTTCCCGTCTCCGTCGGCTGGGGGGCGGTGGGGGGCGGTTCCGGCGCCGCTGCCGGCGGCGTCGTGAGCGGGCTCGTGTCCGGGAGACGCGCCAGGATGCGTCGGCCGCTGTGGCCGTCGATGGAGGCGGCGAGGGCGGCGGCGCCGAGGAGAACGGCCAGCGCCAGCACGCCGAGGAGGATCATGCTCCGCGGCGTCGTGCCGGGGAGCTGCACGGGGGACGCCGGGGTGCTCGAGGGGGATGCCCCGTCCGCGGCCTCGGCGGCCGGTGTACCCGGCGGCGCAGTGGGGACGAGGGAGGCAAAGGGCCGGGGCTCCGGGCCCGGGCTCGGGAGCCCATCCCAGGATGCATCGCCGAAAAAGGGCGGAGGTGCGCTCGGGGAGGCGCTTGCAGCCGGCGTCGACGGGACGGCGACCTCCGCTCCCTCAGGGCCGGGCCGCTGACCGGGCAACGAAGAAACGACGACACCGGACGACTCGCCCGAGGGGGCTCCTGGAGCGGCACCTTGCGGGGAGGCACCGTGCGGAGAGGCACCGTGCGGAGAGACACCGTGCGGGGAGGCACCGTGCGGAGAGACACCGTGCGGAGAGACGCCGGCTGGAGAGGCACCGTGCGGCGCGGCGCCGGGCCCTAGCGCGCCCTGCGTCCCCGAGGACGGCGAACCCACGGGCATGGGCACCTGCTCCGCGGGAGCGGCCGCGGTGCGGGCGGGCAGCGGAATGCCGAGCGGCGTGGTCGGGTCCCTCGACGGGACCGAGGACGCCCGCTTCGCTTCAAACGACAGCGGCGGCGGGGCCGGCGGTGCGGTTGCCAGGGGCGGGGCAGCGGGGGCCGTGTTCGGCGGGACGACGAGGGAGGGCGCGACGCGCGCGGCCGGTGCTACCCGCGCGGCCGGTGCCACCCGCGCCGCCGGTGCCACCCGCGCCGCGACGGGAGCACGGGACGGCTGCGCCCGCGGCGGCCGCGACGACGGGCCTGGCCTCCGGAAGACCTTCGGTCCTCCGGCCGGCGGCGCCGCCGTCGAGTTCGACGCCAGCACACTGGCCTCCGCGAGCCCCGCGGTCATCTCCGGCGGCGGGATGACGGTCGGCAACCCTAGGGCCGCCGCCGGCGCGGGGACGGTAAGCATGCGGCTCGCGGGTGGCTGGCTTCCCCCTTGGGGCCCGGGGCTGGCCGCGGGGGTGGTCACGCCAGCCTGCGGGGACGAGGCCTCGGACGATGGGCGGGGCGCGGGCCCGATGAGCGTCGCCACTTCCGGGAACGAAGGGACGGCCGGAGGCCTCAGGCTCGCGCCGCTGGCGTCGAGGCCGTGGGCCGCGAGCCCCCGGTCGAGCACGCTCCGGAGCTCGTCCACGAGCGAGGGGCGTGGGTCCCCAGACGGGCGACTCGTCCGGCCTTCGGGCGGTTCCGGCGGCACGGACGGGGGAAAGGGGAGCGGTTCATCCAGCGCGGCCCGAAGCGCCTCGCCCAGCGGCATCAGCAGGTTCGTCGCAGCGGGCATCTCCCGACGCTCCACGTGAACGCGGCCGGAGGAGAGCGCGAGCAGCGCCGCCACGGCGGCCGGCCCACCGAGGCGTGGGCTGGCGTCGTCCATGCGCACGGCCTCGGCGCCGGCGATGAGCCCCTCGGCGAGGTCGACCTCGACGTTCGCGCGCGCATGACGAATGGAGGCGTGGAGGGTAGGTCCGGCGCTCGCGAGGGCCCGGAGCAGGCGCGATGGGCCGATGTTCTCGAGGCGCGTCTCGAAGCTCTCTTGCTTCCGGGCGAGGTCGCGGACCTCCGCGTCCCCGGCGACGAGCGGGGCCAGCCGCGCGGCCAGCCGGTCCGTACGCGGCGCCTCGTCATCGGGCAGGAGCTCGCGGCGCCGAAACACCAGCAGGCTCGCCCATCGCAGGAGCAGATCGCGGCGAATGCGCCGCAGCACGCCCCATCCGGCCCCGTCGAGGCCCCGCTCCGCGAGAAGCACGACCTCCGGGTCCAGCGTGCGGGCCCGGTCCAGGCCCGTCCCGGCGCTCGTCGCCACGACGACCTGGCTCCCGAGGGCCCGGAGCTCCTGTGCCAGCGCGTCCGCCTCGGCCGCGTCGTCTTCCACGAGGAGCAGGCGCCGCCCGGAGAAGACCGCGAGGTCGCCCGCGGCCTCCTCGTCGTCGAGCATTTCGAAGCGGCCCTCGGCGCCCTCGATGAAGTCGAAGCGCAGCGGTTGCTCCTCTTCGACGAGGGGCGTCAGGCGCTGCACGAACTCGTGAATGGCCTCGTCGACGCTGTGGCCCTCGCGCAACACGAGGCGCGCGGCGCGGCTTGCGTTCTCATCGCCCTCCTGGCGAATGGACACGATGCCCGAGCTGAGCTCGCGCTGAACGATATCGAGCACCTCGCGGACCGTGGCGCGGGTGCGGCCGCCGCTGGGGCCCGGCGCGACGCTCGGACCGGCGCCGGCGAGCGCGTCGCGCACCACGTCGGCGATCTGCATCGCCATGGCGTCGACGCTCGCGCTGCGAGGCACGACGGAGAGCCCTCGTCGCTCGGCCAGGAGACGCGCCTGGAGGCTCTCTTCCCGCGCCAGCAAAATCACGGGAATCGCCGCGGTGAGCGGCGCCTTCGCCAGCTCGTCCAGCAAGGCCTCCGGGCGTCGCGCGGCGTCGCCCACCAGCACGATGGCGTCCGGCGCGAGGGCCGCCGCCGCGGCTGCGGGAGAGTCTCCTGCGGCGGTGTCCACGGAGGCCGCGTGGCGCTCGAGTGCCTCGGCGAGGGCGGCCTGCATGGGTTCACCACGTCCCAGCACCATGAGCGCCGGGCGCTCGTCCGCAGGGGCCTCGGCCGACACGCTCACCAATCGCGCACTTTACCGAGGCGCCACCGGCCCTCGCAAAGAGAATCCGGAGAGGAGGAGAAGTCCCACGGACCGCTCGTTACGAGGGTCGCGCGCTCACTCCATGTACGCTCCACCCGTGATCTTCGAGGAATACGACCAGTTCGACGCGCTCGGCTTGGCCGAGCAGGTCCGACGTCGTCGCGTGAGCGCCGGCGAGCTGCTCGAGACGGCGATGGCGCGCCTCGAGCACGTCAACGGAACCTTGAACGCGGTCATTCGCCCCATGGTGGACCAGGGCCGGGCGGCCGCGGCGCGTGTCGACGAAGGGCGGGGTGGCGGGCCCTTCGCAGGCGTCCCCTTCTTGCTGAAGGACCTGGGGCTCACGGTCCCGGGGGTGCCCACGTCGAACGGCTCGCGCTTCGCACCCGGCTTCGTGCCTTCCACGGAGAGCGAGCTCGTTCGGCGCTACCGCGAGGCGGGCCTCGTCGTCTTCGGCAAGACCAACACGCCGGAGCTGGGCATCCAGCCCGTCACGGAGCCGGAGCGCTTCGGACCCACGCGGAACCCCTGGGACCTGTCGCGCACGGCGGGGGGCTCGAGCGGCGGGGCCGGCGCCGCCGTGGCGGCGCGGGTCGTTCCCATGGCCCAGGGCGGCGACGGCGGAGGCTCCATCCGCATCCCCGCGTCCTGCGGCGGGCTCTTCGGGTTGAAGCCGACGCGGGGCCGGGCGCCCACGGGCCCGGACGCCAGCGAGCTGTGGAGCGGCTTGGCCCTCGAGCACGTGCTCACCTTGAGCGTGCGCGACTCCGCGGCGGCCCTCGACGCCATCGCCGGCGTCGAGCCCTGGGCTCCGTATCACCCCCCGCCGACGGAGGGGTTCCTCGACGCGCTGAAGACCCCCGTCGGCCGGCTGCGCGTCGCCTTCCACGCCGACCCGGCCATGCCTTCCTCCGTGCATCCGCATTGCGTCGCGGCGGTTCATGACGTGGCGGCGCTGCTGAGCGAGCTCGGCCACGACGTCGAGGAGGTGTCGCCCGGGCACGCGCCCTTCGCGCTGGCCGAGGCGTTCCTCACCATCGTCGCCGCCAACGCGTCCGCGGAGATCGATGCGCTCGCCGCGCGCGCGGGCGTCCGTCCGCGGCCCGGGGACTTCGAAGCGACGACGTGGCTCACGCGCCTCATCGGTCGCCACGCGAGCGCGGCGGATTTCGTGAAGGCGCAGCACACGCTCCAGGCGGAGACCCGGCGGCTCCAGCGGCGCTACGAGGCCTACGACGTGGTGCTCACGCCAACGCTCGGGGCGCCGCCGGTGCCCCTCGGGGCGCTGCAGGCTTCCGGGCCAGAGGCGGCGCTCCAGCGAGCGCTGGCGCGCCTCGACCAGACGGCTGCGCTACGGCTGCCGGGGCTCATGAAGAAGGCCGTGGAGCGCGTCTACGCCTTCATCCCCTTCACGCCCGTCGCCAACTTCACGGGCCAACCGAGCATGAGCGTCCCGCTCGTCTGGACCGAAGGGCTCCCCATCGGGACGCTCTTGACCGGTCGCTTCGGCGACGACGCGCTCCTGCTCCGCCTGGCCAGCCAGCTCGAGGCCGCGCGGCCGTGGCGCGACCGGCGCCCGCCGTTGATCGAAAAATGAGCGCTCATTCATTTTGCCGTTGACGCGGTCCACGGACCCCGCGAGCTTCGAGCGCATGGCGGCAGTTCGGGCAGTTCCGCGTCTTCGGAGCCGGGTGGACGTGCGCTCCGAGGCCTTCGCGGCCAACCGGGAGGCGGCGCTCGCGGCCCTCGCGACGCTGGCCGCGCTCCGAGCGAAGGCCAACGCCGGCGGCGGCGAGAAGTACGTCGCCCGGCATCAGAAGCGCGGCAAGCTGCTGCCGCGGGAGCGCATCGAGCTGCTCCTCGACCGGGACGCGCCCTTTCTCGAGGTCGGCGGCCTCGCCGGCCATGACGTGAAGGGCGAGACGTCGGGAACCAGCGTGCTCGGCGGCGTGGGCGTGGTGAGCGGCACCGAGTGCCTCGTCGTGGCGAGCGAAGCCACGGTGAAGGGCGGCGCGGTCACGCCCATGAGCCTCGCCAAGTCGGCGCGTCTCGCCGACATCGCCGAGCAGAACCGGCTGGTCGGCGTGAGCCTCATCGAGAGCGCCGGCGCGGACCTGCCCAAGCAGGACCAGATCTTCGTGAAGGGGGGCGCGGGGTTTCGGAGCCTCACGCAGCGCTCCGCGGCGCGCGTGCCGACGGTCTGCCTCGTGTTCGGTTCGTCGACGGCCGGCGGCGCTTACCTGCCCGGTATGAGCGACTACGTGGTCATGGTGAAGGAGCAGGCGCAGGTCTACCTGGCCGGGCCGCCGCTCGTGAAGATGGCCACGGGGGAGGTCACGGACCACGAGACGCTGGGCGGCGCCGCCATGCACTCGAGCGTGAGTGGGGTGAGCGACTACCTCGCCGAGGACGAGCGCGACGCCATTCGCCTTGGCCGGCAAATCGTGGCCCACCTCGAGGTGCACAAGCCCTCGCGAGCGCCCGGGCCCGTCGAGGAACCGACGCTCGACGCCGAAGAGCTCCTCGGCATCGCCTCCGCGGACGTGAAGGTGCCCTTCGACCCGCGGGAGGTCATCGGCCGCGTCGTCGACGGGTCGCGCTTCAGCGAGTTCAAGGCCCTCTACGGCAAGACCCTCGTCTGCGGCTGGGCGCGCATCCACGGCTACCCCGTGGGCATTCTCGCCAACCACGGCACGCTCTTCAGCGAGTCGGCCAACAAGGGCGCGCAGTTCATCCACCTCTGCAACCAGCGGAGCATCCCCCTCGTGTTCCTGCAGAACACGACGGGCTTCATGGTCGGCGCCAAATACGAGGCCGAGGGCATCATCAAGAACGGCGCGAAGCTCATCAACGCGGTCTCGAACAGCACGGTCCCGGCCATCACGATCATGACCGGTGCGAGCTTCGGCGCGGGCAACTACGGCATGAGCGGCCGGGCCTACGCGCCGCGCTTTCTTTTTACCTGGCCCAACCACCGCATCGCGGTGATGGGTGGCAAGCAGCTCGCGGGGGTGCTCGACATCATTCAGCGTTCCGCCGCGGCCAAGAAGGGCATGGAGGTCGACGAGCAGAAACTCGGCGTCATGAAGGCCATGACCGAGCAGACCATCGACAAGCAGTCGACGGCGCTCTACGCGACGGCGCGGCTCTGGGACGACGGCATCATCGACCCGCGGGACACGCGCACGGTGCTCGCGCTCTGCCTCAGCGCGTCGCACCACGCGCCCGTCGAGGGCACCATGGACTTCGGCGTCTTTCGCCATTGAGGGAGCGGCCATGCGGACCATCGAGACCCTCCTCGTGGCGAACCGGGGCGAGATCGCCCGGCGCATCTTCCGGACCTGCCGGGACCTCGGCATCGCCACCGTTGCCGTCTACAGCGACGCGGATGCCGGCGCACCCTTCGTGCGGGAGGCCGACCAGGCGCTCCGCCTCGGGCCTGCGCCGAGCCGTGAGAGCTACCTGAACGTGCCCGCGCTGCTCGCCGCGGCGAAGGCGAGCGGCGCCGACGCGGTGCATCCGGGCTACGGGTTCCTCGCGGAGAACGCGGCCTTCGCCGAGGCCGTGGCCAAGGCCGGCCTCGTCTTCGTGGGGCCGTCGCCCCAGGCCATTCGCTCCATGGGCCTCAAGCGCGAGGCGAAGGCGCTCGTGGCCGCGGCGGGTGTGCCCGTCATCCCTGGCTACGACGGCGCCGACCAGGACCCGTCGGTGCTCGCCGCCGAGGCCGCGCGCGTCGGCTTCCCCGTCTTGCTCAAGGCGAGCGCCGGCGGCGGCGGCAAGGGCATGAAGCGTGTAGGCCGCGCCGAAGACCTGGCCTCGGCCATCGAAAGCGCGAAGCGAGAGGCCCGGAGCGCCTTTGGCGACGACGTGCTGCTCGTCGAGAAGTACGTCGAGCGGCCGCGGCACGTCGAGATTCAGATCTTCGGCGACGCGCACGGCCGCGTGGTGCATCTCCACGAGCGGGAGTGCTCGCTCCAGCGCCGGCACCAGAAGGTCATCGAAGAGGCGCCAAGCCCGGCCCTCGCGGCGGATCCGGCCCTTCGCGCGCGCATGGGCGCGGCGGCGGTGAAGGTCGGCCAGGCCATCGGCTACGTGGGCGCAGGCACCGTGGAGTTCATCCTGGCGCCGGACGGGAGCTTCTACTTTCTCGAGGTGAACACGCGGCTCCAGGTGGAGCATCCGGTGACCGAGGAGGTCACGGGCCTCGACCTGGTGCGCGAGCAGCTCCGCGTGGCGGAGGGGCAACGGCTCTCCCTGAACGTGGTCGCGGGCGAAGCCGAGGGCGCGTCGCCGGCGCCGCGCCTGGGCTGGGCCCTCGAGGCGCGGCGCTACGCCGAAGACCCGGACGGCGGCTTTCTCCCGCAGAGCGGGACGCTCACGGACTTTGCGCTTCCGGCGTTGCCCGGCGTTCGCGTCGACACCGGCGTCGAGGCCGGGAGCGAGGTGTCCATTCACTACGACCCCATGCTCGCCAAGGTCGTGGCGAGGGGCGCGGACCGCGAGGAGGCGCGGCGACGGCTCGTGAACGCGCTCCGGCGCTTGAGTGTGACCGGTGTGACCACCAACCGCGCCTTTCTGATCCGCGCGCTTCGCCACGAGGCCTTCGTGGCCGGCGAGCTGCACACGCACTTCATCGATGAGCATCTCGCGGCGCCGGCCGCAGCTCCGGCGGTCGATGCCGCGGCGGCCTTCGCGGCGGTGCTCGTCGGCTTCCGGGAGCGGGCGCTCGCGCGCGCCGCGGCGGAGCTGCCCGCAGCGGTACCCGCGGGGTTCCGAAACCAGCCCTCGCTGCCGCAGCGGGTGGAGCTCAAGCAGGACGGGTCCCCCGTCGTCCTGACCTACACGCATCGCGTCCGCGAGCCCGGGACCTTCGACGTCAGCGTCGGTGACGAGACCCTACGCGTGCGCCGGGTGGCGCAGACGGACGATTCACTCGTGATCGACGTCGCCGGCCATCGCCGGCGCTATCGGGCGCTCCGTACCGGCGAGGACGCCGTCCATGTCCAGCTGGCCGGCCGCGCCTTCACCTTTCGCGAGGTGCCACGCTTTCCCGAGCCCGGAGCCCAGACCGTGGCCGGGGGCTGCCGCGCGCCCATGCCCGGGCAGGTGGTCAGCGTCGCCGTCGCCGCGGGCGACGCCGTGATCGCCGGGCAGACGCTCGTGGTGCTCGAAGCGATGAAGATGGAGCACACGGTCACGGCGCCGGAGGACGGCGTGGCCGCGGAAGTGCACGTCGCGACCGGCGAACAAGTGGACGCGGACCAGCTTCTGGTGACCGTGGACTCCGGCGAGTGAGCGCGAGGGAGGGCGCTCTTCAGTCCACGAGGTCGAGGCTGAGCCCGACGCAGTCGAGGTCGCGAACGCGCTTCGCCGCGAGCGCGAGGCTGAGCGGCAGGGACACGAGCGCGCGCATCAATCGAGCTCGCCGCGCTTGGCCTTCTCGATCCACTCGACGACCTCGCGCTCGATGATCTCCATGGCCTTCTTGCGGAAGGGCCGGAAGAGCAGCGGAACGTCGAGCTCCATGCCGATAGCCGACTCCTTGATTTCCAGCGCGCCCTCGAGGGACACGCCCTTCACGCGGAAGCTCACGTCCGCGTGGCGCTCGCTCGTCCAGGTGGACGTGGGCGAGTATTCGGCGAAACGGGCGGCGTAGGCTTCGAAGGCCCTTTCCGTGGCCTTCTTGGCGAGCTCGAAGCTGAGATCGTGGGGGACGTCGTGCTGGGCCATGGGAACCTGCTCACCCAGGCCTTGGGCCGGGCGGCGCGACCATAGCAGGGCGTGGCGCCGGCGCAGCGCCTCGGTCCCAGCCCGGGCTCCCGGCCCACGGGAAGGCCTCTTCCGTCGCGTCGCCGAGCTCTTCCCGGGGCGAGGGCGCCGCTCAGCCCTTCTTGGGACCGTCCCGGCGCGGGCGCCGGTTGCAGGCGAGCACCTTCTTCCGGATGCGGATCGCGTCCGGGGTGATCTCCACGAGCTCGTCCTGGTCGATCCAGTCGAGGGCCGACTCGATGGTGTGGGCGACGGGCGTCGAAAGGATGGTGTTCTCGTCCTTGCCGGCGGCGCGGATGTTCGTGAGCTTCTTTTCCCGGGCCGCGTTCACGTCGAGGTCGTTCGGCCGGTTGTGCTCGCCGATGATCTGCCCCTCGTAGATGGGCTCGCCGGAGCCCACGAAGAGCACGCCGCGCGGCTGCAGGTTGAAGAGCGCGTAGGGCGTGGTCGTACCCTTCCGGTCGCTCACGATGGCGCCGTTCTTCCGCCGGAGCAGCGGCCCGAGGTAGGGCGTCCAGCCGGCGAAGAGCGTGTTCAAAAGGCCCGTGCCCCGGCTCATGGTGAGGAACTGGCTCCGGAAGCCAATGAGCCCGCGGCTCGGGATCTCGAACTCGATGCGCTGCCGGCCGGCGCCGAGCACGGCCATGTTCACCATCTGGCCCCGGCGCTCGCCGAGGGCTTGCGTGATGGACCCGACGTGCTCTTCGTCCACGTCGATGACGACGCGCTCGAGGGGCTCGAGCTTCTCGCCGTCCTCTTCCTTGATGACCACCTGGGGCATGCCCATGGCGAGCTCGTAGCCCTCCCGGCGCATGGTCTCGGCCAGGATGGAGAGCATGAGCTCGCCGCGGCCGTATACGTCGAAGGCCTCGGTCTCCTCCGTGTCTTCGACGCGAAGGGCGATGTTGCGTTCGGCCTCCTTGTGGAGCCGGTCGCGCACCTGCCGGCTCGTGACGAACTTGCCGCTCTGCCCGGCGAAGGGCGAGGTGTTCACGAGCACGCGCACCTTGATGGTCGGCTCCTCGACGCTGATGCGCTCGAGGGCCTGCGGCTGCTCCGGGTCCGCGAGCGTGTCGCCGATCTTCACCGCGTCGATGCCGCTTACGGCCACGATGTCGCCGGCGACCGCCGAGTCGAGGCGCACGCGCTCCATCTTCTCGAAGCCCCAGAGCGTGCCGATCTCGTGTTTGCTGAGCGCGTCGCCTTCGCCGAGGAGCGCGACCTTCTGCCGCTGCACCACCTTGCCCGCGCGGACGCGGCCGATGGCCAGGCGCCCGACGTAGTCGTCGTGGAGCGTGTTGTGCACCAGCAGCTGGAGCGGCGCCTCCGTGTCGCCCGTGGGAGGCGGCACAGCGTCGCGGATGGCCTCGAAGAGCGGCGTGAGGTTGTCGCTTTCGTCTTCGAGCTCGCGCTTGGCGATGCCGTCCTTGCCGATGGCGTAGACGGTCGTGAAGTCCGCCTGCGCCTCGCTCGCGTCGAGGTCCACGAAGAGATCGAAGACCTCGTTCAGCGTCTCGTCCGGCCGCGCGTCCTTCCGGTCGATCTTGTTGATGACCACGATGAGCGGCAGGCCCAGCTCGATGGCCTTGCCGAGCACGAAGCGCGTCTGCGGGAGCGCGCCCTCGGCGGCGTCGACGAGAAGCAGGCAGCCGTCCGCCATGCGCAGCGTCCGCTCCACCTCGCCGCCGAAGTCCGCGTGACCCGGCGTGTCGATGATGTTGATCTTGTGGCCTTCCCAGACCACCGAGGCGTGCTTGGCGAGGATGGTGATCCCGCGCTCGCGCTCCAGATCGTTCGAGTCCATCACCCGGTCCTGCACGGCCTCGTTGGTCCGAAAGGCGCCGGTCTGCTTGAGCATCGCGTCGACGAGGGTGGTCTTCCCGTGGTCGACGTGGGCGATGATCGCGATGTTCCGCAGTTTCTCGCGGGGTGTGGGCTCCATGGCGCGGGCGCACCTAGCACCTCGTCGGCGGCCGCGCTCGCGGTGCGTCGGCGCCTGGCGCTCGATGTCCCCTCAGGGCGCGCGGCGCTCGGGGTCGACCATACGGTCGAAGGGCCAGCCGAAGGCGTGCACGACCCGCACGGGCTCGCCCTGGCGTACGAGCGGCAGGCCCGCGTTGGCCCAGGCAAAGATGCCGCCCTCGAGGCTCGTTACGTCATCCCAGCCGGCGTCGGCGAGCGCTTCGGCCACGTGCGCGCTCCGGGAGCCGAGAGCGCAGTAGACGACGACGCGCCGGCCCTCCGGATCCGGTAGTGACGCGACGTCCGGCGCATTCGGATCGACGGCGACGGCGCCCGGAAGCATGCTGACGTCGCGCTCGGCGGGGGCGCGCGCGTCGAGGAGCAGCGGCGCCGGGTCCTGCCGCATCCAGCGCGCCAGGCGCCCGGCGTCGACGGTGGTGACCTCCGGGTGTTGCCACGCGAGCAGCGCGCTCACGGTCGTCCACGGCCGGCTAAGCGCGAGCCCGGAGGCGAGCGCGATGAGTCCCGCGAGGGCGATGACGAGCCGCTGCATGGGCGCCTCGCCTGCCCCTCAATCGTCCTCGTTCGCCGGGTGGCGCTCGGCGTAGAGGCCGGCGGGCCGGAACTGGGCCGAGAGGAAGAACGCGCTCTTCTCGTTGAAGATGGGGTTCTCGATGCGCGCGCCGGTCGTGTTCGGGTGGAAGGCGAGCGTCGACATGCCGACGCTGACGGTCAGGTACGAGAGGAAGTCGTAGCCGACGGAGACGCCGAAGCTGGTGAGCACGTTCCACTTCGTAGCGGAGTCGTCCGGGACGGACACCCCGTCGCAGTCGAGACCCGTGGGCGGTGCGCCGATGACCGTGTCCGGGCCCAAGCACCCGGCAGCCAGGTTCGCGTTGCGCGACCAGATGGTCGTGAAGCCGAGGTTCAGGTTGAGGTGCGCGACGGGAATGAGCGTCGCGAAGAGCGACGTGCTGAAGGTGTGCTCGATGTTGCCCGTGCCGGCGCCGGGGCAATCGTTGGCCAGCTCGGCACCCTGGCTCTGGGCCGTCGAGCAAGAGAAGTCCTCCTCGTTGGGCCGCTCGTCGCCGGAGACGTTCGAGGCGTTGGCCCAGTAGGAGTAGCCGGCGACGCCGCCCACGATGAGACCCTGAAGTACGGGAATGGGCCGGATGAGCGTCAGCCGCGCGCCGGGCTGAACGATGCGCCGGTTGGCCCGGCTCAGCTCGCTCGTCGGCAGCCGGAGCGTGCCTGCGGTGACGAAGAGGATGCCTGCGGGCCGCTGCTTGAGCGTGTAGGTCGCGTCGAGGGTCAGATCGTTGAAGGCGTAGCGCTGGCCGAAGTTGTTCGTCGTGAGCTCGATAGCGGTGTCGAGGCGCGCGCCGAAGGTCAGGTTGGGCCGGAAGATGTAGCGAGGCCGGGCGCTGAAGTTCCAGGAGTAGGTGGGGTCGAAGGTCGTCTGCGAGCCCTCGTCGAGGGACCGGACGGTCAGGCTCTGGCTGAACACGATGGGCATGGCCCACTTCACACCGCCGACGACGGGGTTCGGGCTCGCGAGGCGGTCCGCCGTGGAGGGCGTGTCGGGCGCGTCGCCCTCGCCGTCTCCATCTCCCGCGGCGGCCTCGTCGCTCACCTCGGGCTCAGGTTCGAGCGCCGGGGGCGCGTCCGCCGCGGAGCCGAGGGCGCCGCCACCCTCGCCGGGTGCGGCTTCCCCAGGAAATCCCGTGCCCGGCGCGGGCTCGCTGACCTCGGGCTCGGGCTCGCTGACCTCGGGCTCGGGCTCGCTGACCTCGGGCTCGGGCTCGCTGACCTCGGGCTCGGGCTCGCTGACCTCGGGCTCCGGCTCGGCCTCGCCGTCGGTCTCGAGCTCGTCCTCCAGCTCGTCGGGGGTCTCGACGGGCGCGTCGGC
>JBCCAW010000417.1:0-5380 GCA_039814655.1 Myxococcota bacterium
CGCCGACCGGTCGTTTCGCCCCCCACCCCCGCGCCCCCCGTGCCCAAGCCCGCCAAAACCGTGACCCGCGGGCGCGCGCACGGCCCCCCCCGAACGCGCGGCCGCTCCGCGTCGAGGGCCTCGCCCAGGACCTTCAGGAACGCGCGCACCGGCGCCCGCTTGCGGAGGTCCGGGCGCATGAGCAGCCAAAGAGCGATCTCGACGTCGAAGGCCTCCGGCAGCACGCGCCGAAGCCCCCGCGGCGCCATGAAGCCGCAAAGGGTCCCGATGCCGAGACCCGACGCCACCGCAGCGACCTTGGCCGTGGCGTCGTCGGTGGCCCAGGCGGGCTCCGCGTCGCCCGTCAGAGCCCGGAGCGCGCGCGCCTGGGGCACGCGCGCCAGCGCCCCGCGCGCGCCCACCAAGGCGTGGTCCCGAAGCGCCTCCGCATCGGCCGGCATTCCCCGGCGCGCGAGATAGTCCTCCGATGCATAGAGGCCCGCGCCCACCACGGCGACGCGGCGGCCCACGAGGCGCTCGTCGCCGGGCCCGCCCATGCGGAGCACGAGATCGGCTTCCCGGCGCATCACGTCGTCCTTGCGAAGCCCCGTCTGCACCGACACGCGCACCGTCGGCGCGGCCCGCCGGAGCGCGGGCAGGAGGGGGACGACCACGTGCGTGGCGAGCCCCAGCGTCGTCCCCAGGCGAAGCTCCTCCCGGGCGGGCTCCCGGGCGCAGCGGGCCACGGCGTGAATGCTCGCCTCCGCGGCTTCCGCGTGCGGGCGGACGGTCTCCCCGAGCGGGGTGAGCACGACGCCGCGGCCGCGGCGCTCCGTGAGCGGACCGATCGTCGCTTCGAGGGCCTCGAGGCGGCGCGCGACGGTCGTCTGGCTCACCGCGAGCGTGCGCGCCGCGCCGCTGAGCGTGCCCGCGCGCGCCACGTGAAGAAAGACCCGGAGGTCGCCCCACGCGGGCCCCTTCGCGTCCTCTGCGTCTGGCTCGTCCTCGCGCATCGCGTCCGAGAGGTGGTTCGGGCCGCGGCGCGGCGGCCGCAAGTCACGTTACGTCTCGAAAACGCGGCCCCACTCCCGAATTCGCCGTCGATCCGCGTTCCCTCGGCCGTGCGTATGGCGCTCGAGCCCGGCACCGAGCCGGGCCGAAGGAGCAACACCGATGCACGGACGATTCACCGAAACACTGGGCCTGGCTCTGCTCGCCCTCGGCCTCTGGGCCTGCGGCGACGATGCCGCCGCGCCCCTGCCGGACCTGGGCATGCTCGACGCGGGCATGGACGCGGGTCCGGCCCCCGACGCGGGCATGGACGCCGGTCCTCCGCCCGACGCGGGCATGGACGCCGGACCCGGCGCCTGTCCCGCCGTCGGCAACCTCGTGCCTACGGCGCTCGGCACGCGCGCCTGCGAGATCGGCGGCGTGCTCACGGCCGACGGCACCTTGACGCGCGACGTCCAGTGGTTCCTCGAAGGCGGCCTCCAGGTCGGCGACGCGGCGACCACGGCCGTGCTCACCATCGAGCGCGGCACGGATATCTTCGGGGACGCGGAAGGCGCCACGGACCACGTGCTCGTCTTCCCCGGGTCGGCGCTCCAGGCGCTCTGCACGGCCGCCGAGCCCGTGCGCTTTCTGAGCGACGACACGGACACGGAGGGCGCCGCCGAGTGGGGCGGTGTCTTCCTCCGCGGCTTCGAGGGGCACCCGACGCTCACGGGGACGCCGGGGGAAAAACCGCCTCGACTACGTCGTCGTCGCCGAGGCCGGCGCGCCCGTCGACGTCGACGTCGCCGGGGCCACGGCCACCTACCAGGACAACCTGGTGCTGAACGGCGTCGACCGGGCCACGACCCTGACCTTCGTCCAGTCCCACGCGTCGGCGCGCGACGGCATCCACATCATGGGCGGCGACGCCCGCCTCTCCTGGATCCTCGTCACGGCCGCGGGCCGCGACGGCCTCTGGTACCGGGACTACCGCGGCCTGGTGAAGGACCTCATGGTCATTCACACGCCGGACCCCGACGGCTCCACGGGACGCGCGGGCATCTACGCGAGCGAGACCGCGGAGGGCGACTCCCACCCGCGCATCGTCAACGCGACGCTCGTCGGTCGGGACATGACGAGCGAGAGCGCCGCCGCCGACGCCTCGGCCGGTGAGTTCGGCATCCTCTTCGCCGACAACTCGGACCAGATCCGCCTCGGCAACGTGCTCATCGCGAACTTCCGCCACGGCTGCGTCGAGGTGGACGAGGGCTCGGATCTGAGCGCCATCGACACGGACGCGCCGGGGCCGACGTACCTCGACGGCGTGCATTGCGCGCACGAGCTCGGCGGCAACGACGACCTCGTGCTGGTCCGCGAGGCGAACGTGGGTCTGCCGGACCTCAGCGTCGCGCCCCGGGACGCGCGGAACGGCAACGGCCTTTTGACCTATGACGGCGCGGCCATCACGTTCACGGGCGAGATCGCCGACCGGGCCGCGAGCTTCACAGCGGGTTGGTACCTCGCGGCCCTCGACGGCATCCCGAACGGCCTCGCGGCCGACTCGACGTCGCTGAACGCCTTCCTCGACGGGGACACGAACCAGGACGGCGTCGTCGACGGCGCCGACGTGGGCGCCCCCGTGCTTCTCGGCGTGGACGGCCCGGATGGCTTCAACCGCGACGTTGCGGACGACACGGGCGGCTACGACCTGACGCACATCGGCGCCGTGCGGAGCGGCGCCATCAGCGACACCAACAGGCAGTTCGACGGCTGGACCGTGGCGACGGGCCCGAGCGAGGGCTTCGCCGTGCCGCAGCGCCCGGCGCTCCAGGGCACGTCCACGTGCCCGCCGAGTCTCGACGCCGCCGGCCGTTTCCCGACGCGCGCCCTGCCGCGCGCGCTCGGCCGGAACCGCTGCGAGATCGGCGGTACCCTCGACGGCGACGCCACGCTCACGAGCGACATCGAGTGGGAGCTCGAGGGTGGCCTCCGCGTCGCGGCGCCCGCCGTGCTCACCATCGAGAGCGGCACGCGCATCACCGGCGACGCAGAGGGCGCCGTGGATCATCTCGTCGTGCTCCCCGGGGCGACGCTCCGGGCCCTCGGCACCGGCGCCCGGCCCGTCCGCCTCACCTCCGACGACGCCGGCATCGACGGCCCCGGCGAATGGGGCGGCGTCTTCCTCCGCGGAGCCGGCGAGGACACCCCGAACCTCCTCGACTACGTCGTCGTCGCCGAGGGCGGCGCGCCCGTCGACGTGGAGGTCGCCGGCGTGACGACCACCTACCGGGACAACCTCGTCCTGAACGGCGTGGGCCCGGCGACGCGGCTCACCTTCGTGCAGAGCCACGACTCGGCCCGCGACGGCTTCCACCTCATGAACACCGAGGCGCGCCTCTCCTGGATCCTCGCCACGGGCGCGGTGAGGGACGGCGTCTGGTACCGGGACTACGCGGGCCTCATCAAGGACCTGCTGGTGGTGCATCGCCCGGAGAGCGGCCGCTCGGGCATCTACGCGAGCGAGACTCCCACGGGGGACTCGAACCCGCGCATCGTCAACGCCACGCTCTTCGGCAACGACGACGCCGTGGCCGACGCGAGCGGCGCTCCGTCCGCGGGCGAGTTCGGCATCCTCTTCGCCGACTTCTCGGACCGCATTCGCCTCGCCAACGTGCTCATCGCCAACTTCCGCAACGGCTGCCTCGAGGCCGACGAAGGCGCCGATCTCTCCGGCATCGATGGCGCGCTCCCCGGACCCACCTACCTCGACGGCGTGCATTGCGCGCATGAAGCCGGCGCGCTCCCGGGCGTCTTCCAGGTGGTCCGGGACGGCTCCGTCGGCCTCCCGGAGTCGGCCCTCGCCGCCCCGAACAGCAACGGCGAAGGCCTCGTCTACTACAACGGCGCCGCGCCTGCGCCCCTCGCGCTTGCCGGCGCGACCGAGACCTTCGTCCCGGAGGCCGGAGGCATCAACTTCACCGGCGAGCTCGCACCCCGCGGCAACTTCTTCACCGCGGGCTGGTACCTCGACAACCTCCGGGGTCTCGGCAACGGGCTGCTCGCCAGCGGCGACTTCCTCGGCGCCTTCCTCGGCGGGGACACCAACGGCGACGGTGTGCTGGACGCGGCCGACTTCGGCTCGCCCTTCATCGTTCGTGACGACGGGCCCGGCGGCTTCAACCAGGACGTCGCCGGCGACACGGGCGGCTACGACCTGACCCACGTCGGCGCCGTGCGCGGAGGCTCCACGGCGAACCGTCAGTTCGATGCCTGGACCGTCGCCACGGGCCGGAGCGGCCCCTTCACGCTCCGCACCGTGCCGCGCTGAGCGACGCCCCTGCGACGCGTCCCGGCCGGGCCTCCGGGCCCGCGCCGGGGCGCGCGCGTTTCACTCCCCGCCGCCCCGGCGCGCCACCCCTGGGCGCCGGCTGGGCCGTGGCGCACGCCGCGACACCTCGCCGCACTGGCGCCTCTGGGCCCCTGGCTGAAAGCTCTGGGGTGTGGAGGAGCTCGCCATCACGAATCTGACCCGCCCATGGATCCTCGCGCGCCTCGCGTGCGGGGTCGCTGCAGCCGGGCTCGTGCTGCACGCGCTCCGGGTCTCGCTGCGCGTGCTCCGCCACTGGCGCCTCGGCGCGACGAGCGAAGGGCAGCTCGCCGTCGAGCGCCGCGCGGAGCTGGTTGCTGCCCTGGTGCAGATGGGGCTCGTGCTCTCCGTGCTCGGCCTCGCCATCTTTGCCCTCGGGGCGGACCGAAGCGCGGCGTCCATCCGCGGCGCCATGTGCGCGTACGGCGTGCTCGGCTCGTCGAGCGTGGGCTTTCTCGCCCTCGGGAGCGGTCTCTTCACGGCGCTCCTCGCGGCGCTCTGGCTCGTGCTTCACCGCCTCGATCTTCGCCTCGCGCGGCCGACGCTCACGCGGCGGAAGTTCATGGCGCTCGTCGGCCTCGCGCCCGTGGTCGCCGTCGACCAGATCGCCTTCGCGGCCTTCGCCCTCGACCTCGACTTCGGCGTCGTCGCCACCTGTTGTGCCTCGGGCCTCGACGCCGGCGGGGCTCTCGTGCGCGGAGCGGAGAGCGGCGGTGGCGCAGGCGTTTTCGGCGCCGCGCTGGCCCTCGCGGCCGGCGCCGCGGTGGCCCTCGCCGTCGTCCGCCGCCGTCCAGGCCGCGCGGCCTGGCGCGCGGGCGGGCGCCGCGTGGCGGCGCTCGTCGCCATGCTCCCCGCGGTCCTCGGCTTCGTGGCGCCCCACGCCTACGGCACGCCGCGACATCTCTGCCCCTTCTGCCTGCTCGGGCCCGAGGCGGCATATCTCGGCTGGGCGCTCTACGGCGCGCTCTTCGCCGCGACGGCGCTCGGCCTCGGCGTGGCGCTCGTCGAATCGCAGCGCGGCGCAAGCGACGAGCCGGCGGC
>JBCCAW010000142.1:0-11461 GCA_039814655.1 Myxococcota bacterium
GGGGGGGGGGGGGGGGGCCCCCCCCGCTCCCTGGGGTCCCCACCGCGCGCCCCCCCTCCCGGGCGGGCCCACGGCCGGGCGCCGCGCGTCGCCGGCCGGGCAAACGACGCTGACGGTGACCGTGGCTCGGAACGGCCGCGCGCAAGCTCGAGCTCTCGCGAGCAGCGTCGAGGATGACCGCGGCAAGCGCTGTCTCGAGCGCGGCCTTCGCCGCATCCGATTCCCCGAAGCGGCGCGGGGACGCGCCGGCTTGCGCGTGACCTTCGGCGCCCTGCCGCCATCGAGCACGGCGCCTCGAGACGACGAGGCCTCGGACCCATGAGCGAGAGGACGGAGCGCCTCGAGCTGGACGCCCCGCATCTCTTGGCCTTCGAGGCCGTCGTACGCCGAGCAGAGAGCACGGACGAGGGCGCCGTGCTCGTCCTCGACCGGAGCGCCTTCTACCCCGAGGGCGGGGGGCAGCTCGCGGACCAGGGCGTGCTCTACGCAGGCGACGCGGAGGTTCGTGTCCTCGACGTGCAGCGGCACGGGGACTCGGTGCTCCACCACACGGACGCGGCCCTGGCTCCCGGGACGCGCGTTCGCGGACACATCGACCGGCCGCGGCGCCTCGAGCACATGGCCCTTCACACCGGACAACACCTGCTGAGCCGAGCGTTCCTCGACATCGCGCGTGCGACGACTCGGTCCGCGCGTCTCGGGAGCCATGCCGCCACCTTGGACCTCGAGCGCAAACGCATCCCGGACCGGCTCCTCCGCTCCATCGAAGAGCGGGTCAACGAGGTCGTGGACGACGACCGGCCCATCCACGTGCGAACGGTCGCGCAGGAAGCGGCCCCTGGGCTCGGCCTTCGGCGCAGCCCGAAGGTGGACGGCCCCGTGCGCATCGTCGAGGTCGAGGGCTTCGACCGGACGCCCTGCGGCGGGACCCATTGCACGCGCACGGCCCAGGTTGGACCGGTCAAGATCCTCGAGGTCCACGCGCACCGCGGTGGACTTCGCGTCACCTTCGCGGCCGGCCGGCGCGCGAGGCGCGTGCTCTTCGAGGAATCGGACGCCCTGCGCGGCCTCGCGGCGCGCTTCAGCTGCGCGCCGGAGGACGTCCCGGGCGGCGTCGCGAAGCTCGAGGGGAAGCTCCGCGAGTCACGGGAGTCGCTCCGCGTCGCCCGCGAAGGCTGGGCCGCCGCGTTGGCGACGCGGCTGGCTCAGACGCCCGAGGACCCGCTCGTCCGCCTCCTCGAGGACCTCGACCGGGAGGCGCTTCGAGCCCTCGCGAGCGGCCTCACGCGCGAGGGGGGACGGGTCGTGGCGCTGGCCGCCCCCGAGGGCGACGACCTGGCCGTCGTCCTCGCGCGCGGCCCGGGAGCCTCCCTCGACTGCGGCGCGGTGCTGCGCGCGCTCACCAAAGAGCTGGGCGGCGGAGGCGGCGGGCGCCCGGAACGCGCCGAGGGCCGGCTCCCCCGGAACGGCTCCTTCGAGGCCCAGCTACGCCGGGCCCTCGCGGAGCGCTGAGCGCGGCGCTACTTCGGAGGCATGCGAAGGGCGCCGTCGAGGCGCACGACCTCGCCGTTGAGGTAGCCGTTCTCCACGATGTGCACCGCCAGCGCGGCGTACTCGGCGGGGTTGCCGAGGCGCGAAGGGTTCGGGATGCCAGCGGCGAGCGCCGCGCGAACATCCTCGGGAAGCGACGCCAACATGGGCGTGTCGAAGGTCCCCGGCGCGATGGTGCAAACGCGCACCCCGGCCTTCGCCAGGTCCCGGGCCACCGGGAGCGTCATGCCGACCACGCCGCCCTTGGACGCCGCATACGCGGCCTGGCCGATCTGGCCGTCGTAGGCGGCGATGGACGCCGTGTTGATCACCACGCCGCGCTCCCCGTCCACGGCCTCCGCGGCGCTCATGGCGCTCGCCGCGAGGCGGAGCACGTTGAAGGTGCCGACCAGGTTCACGTCGATGATCTGCTGGAAGAGCTCCAGGGGATGCGGCGTGCCGTCGCGCTTGAGCGTGCGCGCAGCCCAGCCGATGCCGGCGCAGCTCACGGCTACGCGCAGCGTGCCGAGGGCCTTCGCAGCCTCGACGGCGGCGCGCACCTGCGCCTCGTCGTGCACGTCGGTCTTCCGAAAGACGACCCCGGCCCCGAGCTCCTCTGCGAGGGCCTCGCCCTTGTCCTCGGCGAGGTCGACGATCACGGCCTTCGCTCCCTTGGCCACGAGGGCTCGCACCGTCGCTTCGCCGAGCCCTGAGGCTCCGCCGGTCACCAGCGCTACGCTTCCTTCGATCTTCATGATGTCACTCCTCGGCCGCCATTCGGCGCGGCCGCGCGCGCCGCGTCCATGCGCTCGCTCTCAGCTGGCGCCGGCGCGAGGCAGCCGTTAGACCCGCTCCGGGGTGGGGTGGCGCGTGCGCCGCACCGCGACGGCCGATGCTCTTCCACAGCCTCGACTACCTGTACTTCCTGGCCCTGGTGGTCGGCGTCTACTGGGCGCTCTTGCGCCGCCCGGGCCTCCGCGTCGCGCTGCTCTTCGCCGCGAGCTGCCTCTTCTACATGGCGTGGCGGCCCGAGTACATCGTGCTCATCGGAGCCTCGACGGTGCTCGACTTCGTGGCCGGGCGCCGCATCCACGAGTCGGACCGTACGAGCGTTCGGAAGGCATGGCTCACGGCGAGCCTCGCGGGCAACCTCGGCCTGCTCTTCACCTTCAAGTACTACAACTTCTTCGCTGTTTCGCTGAGCGAGCGCTTCGCGGACCTGGGCGTCCCCGTGAGCCTCCCCTTCCTGGAGATGGCGCTCCCCGTGGGCATCAGCTTCTACACGTTCCAGACGCTCAGCTACACCATCGACATCTACCGAGGCACTCTGGCGCCCACGTCGAGCTTCTTCCGCTTCGGCGCCTTCGTGACTTACTTTCCGCAGCTCGTCGCCGGACCGATCGTTCGTGCGAGTGAGCTGCTCCCCCAGCTCGACGCGCGCCCACGTCTCGACGCGCAAGCCGTGAGCCGCGGGCTCTTCCTGATCATGGTTGGCCTGGTGAAGAAGGTCGCCCTCGCGGACTACCTCGCGGTGAACCTCGCGGACCGGGTCTTCGACCAGCCCGAGCTCTTTACGGCCACGGAGGTCGTGGTCGCGCTCTACGCCTTCACCATGCAGCTCTACCTCGACTTCTCGGGATACACGGACGTGGCCCGGGGCTCGGCGATGCTCATGGGCCTGGAGCTTCCGGAGAACTTCGACCGGCCTTACCAGGCGGCCAGCCCCGCGGAGTTCTGGCGTCGCTGGCACATGACGTTGAGTCGCTGGCTGCGCGACTACCTCTACTTCCCCCTCGGCGGGTCCCGTGTCGGGCCCGTGCGCGCCTACGTGAACCTCTTTTTGACCATGTTCCTCGTGGGGATCTGGCATGGCTACTGGGCCAACTTCGAGGTCTTCTTCTGGTACGCGCTCCTCCAGGCCATCGCCATGACCGGGCATCGCGGCTGGCATCGCTGGCGTCAGCGCCCGCCGGGCCCGCGCCGGCGGGCGGAGCTGGCCTTCTTCGTGTTCGTAAACATGCAGTTCGTCGTCTTCAGCCGGATTCTCTTCCGGGCGACGAGCATGGACAACGCCGGCGCGGTCTGGGACCGGCTCTTCAGCGGGACCAGCTCCATGGCACAGGTGAGCGCCAGCGTTTGGATCGTCCTGGCCCTGACCTTCGCGGCGCATTTCACGCCGAAGCGCCTCTACGTCACCTTCGAGACGTTCTTCATGCGTCTCCCGGCCCCCACGCAGGGTCTCGTGCTCGGCGCCGCGGGGGCGCTTCTCTCCATGGTGGCGGCCGCGGAGGCCGTGCCCTTCATCTACTTCCAGTTCTGATGATGCCGGACCCGACGCCCCCCACCCTAGGACCTGGCGACGCGGCCCCCGAGGGCCTCGCGCTTGGCGCCACGGTCGATGCGCTTCGCCACCTGGGCGTCGTGCTGGCGACGCTGCTCGGCCTCTTCGTCCTCAGCTACGTGGTCCCAGCCTTCGAGCGCTTTCGACCGTGGCAGCCAGGCGACGCGCTACCGCTGGCCAGCCTCGTCACCCCGGCGGAGGCGCTCTACGCCTTCGCCGGCACGGGCAGCCTCGGCGGTGAGCCGGCCAGTGCGGAGGTGCTCGGTGGCGCCGTTAGCCAAGCTCTCGCGCACCACGAGGCCGACGCGCCCCACCCGGGGCCCTTGGTCGAGGTGCCCGGCTCGCTCTACGCGGGCATCGAGGTGCATCTCGAGGACCCGGAGGGCGGCCTCGAGCCCTTCTACGACGCGCTCCTCGCCACGGCGCGGCGCCGTCCGGAGGCGCTGACGCGCGTCGCCCACTACGGGGACTCGAGCATCGCCACAGACCTGTTCACGTCGACGCTCCGCGAGCGCTTTCAGCAGCGCTTCGGCGACGGCGGCCATGGCTTCGTTCTGCTGGCGAAGGGCTACATGCCCTACCGGCACCGCGGCGTGGAACACGACGCCTCGGACGACTGGGCGCTGCGGGAGATCGTTCGGAACCACGATCCCCGTGACCGGCGCTACGGCTACGGCGGCGTGCAGTACCGGGGGCGCCCGGGCTCCTGGGCACGCTTCGGCACCACGGACCGCGGCACCGTGGGACATGCGGCGTCTCGCTTCGAGCTCTGGTTCCAGCGCTACCCGCGCGGCGGGCTCGTCAAGCTGCGCGTCGACGGGCAAGAGGCCCTCACGGTGAACACGCGGGGCCCGGAACCGCCCGCGGGCGAGCCCCGCCTGAGCGACGACGTCGCCACGCTGCAGGTGCCCGACGGCCCCCACGCCTTCGAGGTGCGCTTCGGCGGCCGGGGCCAACCGCGGCTCTACGGCGTGGTGCTCGAGCGCGAGGGGCCCGGCGTCGTATATGACTCCTTGGGCCTCGGGGGCGCCCGGGCGCCGCGGCTCCTGAACTACGACGCCGACCACATCCGCGGCCAGCTCCAGCGCCGCGGCGCCAACCTGCTCGTGCTGGGTTTCGGTGGCAACGAAGCGAGCGACCCGCTCACGGAGGAGCGCTACGAGGCCGAGTACGGGCGCGTCCTCGAACGCATGCACGCCGGCCGGGAGGACCTGGGCTGCTTGGTCCTGGCGCCCCTGGACCAGGGCACCCGGGACAACCGTGGCCGCGTCATCACCCTGCCCAACGTACCCCTCATCGTGCGCGCCCAGCGCCGGGCGGCCGCGGCCGCCGGATGCGCCTTCTTCGACACCTTCGCGGCCATGGGCGGCGAAGGGTCCATGGGACGCTGGCTTCGCGCCAACCCTCGCCTGGCCATGGGCGACCTGCGGCACGCGACGCCCGCGGGCTACGCCGCGCTTGGCAACCTGCTCTTCGAGGCCATCATGGAGGGCTTCGCCGCTTACCTCGCCGGCCTTCCGGACGCCGCGCGGGCCATCCACACGCCCGCGAGCCCGAGCGCGCCGTAGGTCACCATGAGCACCCGCTGGCCCTCGGCGAGGCCCGGCGCGAGGGCGCGCGCCAGCTCCTCGGCCAGGGCGAAAGGCAGCTGAAGCGCCGCGAGGGGGAGCCACGGCGACGTGCCCCGGGCGAGCGCCCGGCCGGCGAAGGCAGCCAGGCCCACCTCGAGGCAGACCCGGGTCATGGCCCAGCCCGCGGCGAGCAGCGGCACGGCCGCGTCCACCTGCCACCAGGCGTCGAGCTTGAGCGCCACGCGCGGCGCCGTGGCCGGGTCGAAGCCAAGGGCCACGAGATCGCCTTGCGTGCCGTCCTGGAGCACGTGGGCGAGGACCATGACGCCGAGGGCGACGAGGCCGGCGAGCGCGGCCTGGGCGGCGCCAAAGCCCCGGCCGAGCCAGCGCGCCGGCACTGCCGGGCCCGCACGGCGAAAGGCCCAGCGCCGCGCCAGGCCTTCGGCGACGACCACGGCGACCGCCTGAAGCACGGCGCCCAGCGCCACGGCCCGGTCCGGGGAGGGTGCGGGCAGGATGCCGGACAGGAACAGAAGAGTGCTGAGACGACCCAGCAGGACCACGCCCGCCGCGGCAAAGAGCCCGGCGCCGAGACCAAGGGCGAACGCCCCCCGCCCGGACGGCTCCGCGGGCACCGCGCTCATCCGCGCGAGCGTGACGCGCCCCACGAGGAGCGGTCCGGCGACGAGCGCCAGCACGGCAGCGGCGTGAGCCAGAACGAGCACGTCCTGGGCGTAGCATCTCCGGGGCCACGCCTGGCCCCCGGGGCCCGACGAAGCCCGACGGCAGCCCCCCGGGGGGGAAGTTCTCGCGCTTACGACCGTTCCTGTCGCTGCGCGGCGTTTCATCACGGCTGCGGGACCTGCGACAGGCTCGAGTGTGGTGAATGCAGCGGCTTTGACGTACGTCAGGTGCGGAGGTCGCACCGGGGACACCCGAAGACGACGTCACACGAAGGTGTTTGGAGGCAGCGTGAAGAGCAACGGCAAGGTGATGATGGTTCTCGGCGCACTCGCGGCGTCGATCGTTCTTGGGGCGCAGGGCGCGAGCTTCGCGCAGGGGTCCCTCTCCGTCGGCGGAAGCGCCGCGAACTTTGGCGTGCATACGCTGCAGGGCAACTTCGTCCCGGACCCCCAGTCCTGGACGGTCACGAGCGGCGGCTCCCTCAACCTCCAGGGCATGAACCTGGGGGCGAACTGCACGGGCTTCGCGACGCGAAACCCGGACGTGATCGTGAACTACGCGAACGCGCAGGGCTTCCTGCGGTTCTACTTCCAGGGCCAGGGCGACACGGCGCTGGTCATCAACGACCCCAACGGCAATTGGCGCTGCAACGACGACACGGCGGGCCTCAACCCGCAGGTCGACTTCTCGAACCCGCAGAGCGGTCAGTACGACATCTGGGTCTCGTCTTACGAGTCAGGCACGAACATTCGCGGTTCCCTCTTCGCGACGGAGCTCCGAAGCAACAGCGTCCAGCCTTGAGCCCTTAGGCTCTCGGCGAAGCGCGTCATCGGCAGGCCCGGTGGCGCGCTTTTTCGTTCAGGTCCCGTCCATGCCCTCGAGCAAGGCCGCCTCGAGCACCTGAGCGAGGCGCTCGTAGCCCCGGCGCGTGTAGTGCACGTGGTCCGGCGCCGCGTAGGCCGGGTCCTTGGCCGCCCACTCCACCATGGAGAGCGGGCCACCGCTGAAGGCGACCAGGTCGAAGAACGCGCAGCCCTCGGAGACGGCGACGCGGTGCTGCACGGCGACGATGTCGGCGGTGCGCGGCCGGTCCTCGAAGGCCCCGTCGGGCCGGGACACGGGACGGTCGCTCGGGCCGATGAGCAGGCAGCTCGCGTTCGGCGCCACCTCGCGCACGCGGCGGACCACGCTCCGGAGCGACGCTTCGTAGCTGGCGATGGGCCGGCGGTCACCGCTCTCGTTCGTGCCGTAGGCGAGCGCGACGAGATCCGCTCGGCGCCGCGCGAGATGCTCCCGGTAGAGCCCATCGTCCCAGAGCTGCTGGTATCGGGCGCGCGCTCCGTTGATGCCGAGCGTGTCGACGATGACCCCCGGCGTCTCCCGCTCCACGGCGACGGCGAAGAGACGTACGGGACCGTCGCCTCGCGCGCGGACCTCGAGCGTGTGCGGGCCATCGGGGACGCGGTAGGTCGCGTAGGCACCGGCGGCCCGCGGGGCGCCGGTGGCGACCCGGTCCTGGCGCTGGCCGTCGAGGAAGACGTCGAAGCTGCCGCCGCCGGGCCGGGCGAGATAGTAGAGGTCGAACAAGCCAGCGCGGCTGCCGAGCCCCGACGCCGTGGTGCTCACGCGCCCGAAGGCGCCCCGCGTGTCCGTCTCCACATAGGCGCCGGCGACGCCGTAGTAGTCGGCCTCGCGGTCGCTCGCGACGACTTTGTGACCGTGCCAGCGACGCCTGTCGCTTTCGAGGCGGACGCCGAGATGCCGGTAGGTACGCCATGGATGCGCGGGGAGGATCACCCCGTGGCCCGCGTCTCCGAAGCGGGCCTGGAGGCTCTTGCGAAGCGCCCCCGTGAAGAAGTCGCTGGCCACGTGCGACGCGCCATAGAAGACGAGGCGTGCCTGGCCCTCCCCGCGGCCGGCGCGACGCAGCGCCGCGTGGAGCGCGTCCATGGAGTGCCCATCGGCGTCCTCGACGCTGATGTCGAGGCCCGGGCGCGACGGGTCCGGGTCCCGGAGAAGTCGCGGCCCGTGACGCACGAGGGCCGGCAACACGCGCGGCGCCGGCGGCTCGAGGCCCTCGACGCGGGGACGCGCGCTTGCCTCATCGGCGGTTTCGCTGGGCGCCGCGGCGCCGCGCTCGGCGCGCGCGCCGCGCTCGCCGATGCCGAAGGACCAAGCGAGTGCGAGGCCCGTGAGGACCCCGGCCACGATGAGCGGGGACTCTCCGAGACGTGCGGCGCGCATGGACATTCTTTGGAGGAAGGGCAGGCGAGGCGTCAACTTCGCGGACGCGACGCTCACGGAAAAGGACGCCGGCGCTGCCGCTGCCATTCAGCGCGGCAGGCGCACCACCCGGCCGAAACGAAGGTGCTCGCCTTCACGACCTTGGGGCGTGAGCACCCAGAGCAGGCGACACGGCGGCTTCACCTTGGGGGCCGGCGCGTGCCCGTCCGTGAGGTAGACGAGGCCATCCCAAAGGACGGCCCGGTCCTCCCGGAGCGCGATGAAGACCGGGTCGAAGAGCGTTCCGCCGCGTCCCGCGACGGCCTTGGGAACGCGGCCTTCGTAGCGGTAGCTGCGCTGCACCCGCGCATCGCACTCGAAGACCGTGAGGTCCGCGCCCTGGCGCCAGAGGCCGTGGACCTCGCTGAAGAAGGGCGCAAGGTCCTCGTCGCGAACGCTGCCGCTCGTATCCAGGGCGACGGCGAGCTTCTCGTGGCGCCGAACGCGAATGCCCGGGAACGTGCCGTAGCGGCGGCTGGCCCGGCGATGGGTGGACACGATGCGCGTTCGCCGGCTGCTGTTCGAAAACATGCGCAGCGCACGGCGCCAATCGATCTGCGGCCGCCGGCGCTCGATGGCGGCCTCCACGAGCTGGCGAAGCGGACCGGGAAGCTCGGACCACCCCGCAGGCCCGGCGCGCTCCGCGGCGCGCGCGAGCATGCCGTCGATGATGCTCTCGGCGGTGCCGTCGTGTGCCTCGTCGCCTTCGGACCAGTGGGCGTGGTCCGAATGCCAGTCGCCGAGGCCGTCGAGGCTCTCGGCACTCTTCGGAGCCGTCACGCCGGCCTCGCCCCAGTCCCTCGCGGTGCGGCGCCCAGGCGGCTGCGCCCCGGTGCCGCTGGCGGCGTCGTCGTCCCCGGAGCCGGGCCGCGCTTGCGCTCTGCTGCCCGAGCCCTCGCTGTGGCCCTCGCCGCGGCTCCCGTCCTTCGCCTCGCTCTCGCCCGCCGCCTCGCGCATCGCGCGCCGAAGGGCGAGGAGCCGAGCGTAGTAGGCGTCCGCCGTCCCGTCGGGCTCGAGGCCGAGGTCCGGAAAGGCCGCGAGGGTGATGGCGGACTCGGGGAGCTTCCAGGGCGCCCGAACGAACTGGTTGACGACGAGGTCCGCCGCCACGTTCCAGAGGAGCGGGTCCACGCGCTCGGGTCGACCACGCATGCGGAGCACGTGCTTGAAGAGGAGGTGAAGCGCCTCGTGCTTCACCGCCGCGACGCGCACGTTGTGGGAGCGCAGGCCCAGAAAGAACTCGGCGTTCACCAGGAGCCGAAGCTGTCCCTGACGGGCCTCGACGGCGAGCGTGGGCGTGGCGTCCGTGACGTGCCGCGCGATGCCGCCGAGCAGGTGTCCGAAGAAGGGCTCACGCATCACGAGGGTCACCGCGCATCGCGAGAGCTCGTCCGCGGCGCGCCGGGGGCTCGGGATGGAGCGTGCTCGCTTGGCGCTCACGTGCCGACGGCCTTGAGCACCCGCTCGGCGATGCGCTTGTCGTCCACGAGCTCGGTCATCTCCGGTCCGAGCTGGATCAGGTCGAAGTGCAGGCTGAAGCGGAGGTCGTGGGGGATCGCCTCGGAGAGGAGGAACGCGGTCAGGTTCTCCTTGTGACGGGGACCGGGGGTGTAGCCCTCCTGGGCCAGCACGAGGTAGAGGCGCGTGCAGACGACGCTGAGCCGGTCGACGCGACTCGCTCCCTCCACGCCGCCGGCCAGGGCCTCCAAGCGGGCGGCGACGGGTTTGAAGTCCTCCGCGTCGAGGATCTCCTCGGGCTCGAGAAGCTCCGGTAGACCGTCCATGGCGAAGCTCATGAAGCTGCCCACGGTCACGTCATCGAGGGAGCTCTCCGCCAGCACGCGGACGAGGTCCGCGGAGCCGGCGAGATCGGGAATGGACGCGATCTGGTCGAAGAACTGCGTGAGCGAGCGCGGCGTCGTGCGCTGGCCGACGACCACCTCCGGGTAGCTGAGAACGAAGGCGATACCCCGGCTGTCGACCCCGGCGGCCGTGGCCCACGCGGCCCAGGCTTTCACGTCGAACACGAGCGTGGCGTGCAGCATGCGCGTGAGCATCGCGTCGTCCATGGGCGTGACCGAGTAGTCGCCGCCTTCGGGGTTCGCCGTGCAGACGACCTGCCACTTCGGGGGCAGCTTCCAGCTGAACATCTCGAAGTTCTGGAGGAGCTGCATGAGTCCGCGGAGGATGCGGTCGTCGGCTCGGTTGATGTCGTCGAGGAGGAGGATCCCCGGCCCCTCGTCGTCGGGCACCCAGGCCGGCGGCGCGAAGATCGTGCGGTCCTCGCCGCCGGCTCCCTCGACGAGCTTGGGGAGCCCGTGGAGGTCCCCCATCTCCTCGAACTGCGCGGGCGCCGCGTAAGCGAAGGCCCAGCCCATGCGCTCCGCGTAGGCCTCGACGATCATGGTCTTGCCGACGCCGTGCGTGCCCCAGATGCAAAGGGGCGTCCCCTGCCCTCCCTTCTCCTGAAGCGCCAGGTTGCTCCGGAAGATGTGGTCGAGGGCGGAGACCAGCTGGTGAGACTGCAGCTTCGCGCCGTAGAGGAGGAGATCGCTCGGGCCCTGCACCGCCGGAGCATGGGTCGGACCCGACCCCGGGCCAAGCACCGCCGACCGGGGAGGGTCCGCAATCTCCGGCCAGCGATATCGGAGAGCTGACGGTGACGGAAACGGAAACGGACACGGACACGGACACGGACACGGACACGGACACGGACACGGACACGGACACGGACACGGACACGCCCCACCCGGCTGACGCCGGGACGCCGGGGGCCGGCTCGGCTACAACGCGCTCGCCCATGACGCGCGCTGCCCTCGCCCTGGCTGCCGGGCTCTTCGCGCTCGCGCTGGCGGGAGGCGAGGCCCTCGAACGCTACACGCCGCACACGTTCATCGAGCGGGACGGGCGCTTCTACGTCAACGCGGGCGTCACGCTCGTCGAGGAGGGGTCCTTCGTCCAGGACGGGTTCTGCGCGAGCTGGTACGAGGACGACCTGGGCTGGAACCGGGCCATCGACGCGGGGTGGTCCAACGTGGCCCTGGGACGCGAC
>JBCCAW010000195.1:0-9536 GCA_039814655.1 Myxococcota bacterium
CTTCCACGCCTTCCGTCGCCCGGGCGAGGAGCCGCGCTTCGTGCGCGTGAAGCGCGGCGTGGTCGAGCTCCGCGTACCAGTCGAGGGCGGCGTGCAGCCCCAGGGCCCCGGCGATATGAGGCGTGCCCGCTTCGAGCCGGTGCGGGAGGTCCTTGAAGCGGCTCGCTTCGCGCTCGACGCTCAGGATCATCTCGCCCCCGCCCTGCTGGGGGACGACCTCCTCGAGGCGCTCGCGCCGGCCCCAGAGCGCGCCGATGCCCGTCGGCCCGTAGAGCTTGTGGGCGCCGAAGGCGTAGAAGTCGCAGCCCAAGGCCGTCATGTCGACGGGGACGTGGGGCACAGCCTGGGCGCCATCGACCACCGTGAGCGCCCGGACGGCGCGGGCGCCGCGAGCGACCTCGGCCACCGGGAGCACGGTTCCGAGCACGTTCGACACGTGGGCCATTGCCACGACGCGCGTTCGCTTCGTGAGCCGGCTCAGGTAGTCCTCCGCGGCCACGACGCCGTCCGCGGAGACGGGCACCCACACGAGCCGGGCCCCGGTCGCCTCCGCAACCATCTGCCAGGGGACGAGGTTCGAATGATGCTCGAGCTCGCCGAGGAGGATCTCATCGCCCTCCCGGAGCCGCGGCCGCGCCCAGCCCTGGGCGACGAGGTTGAGCGCCTCGGTGGTTCCGCGCGTGAACACCACCGCCTTCGCATCCGCGACACCGAGAAAGCGCGCCACGCGCGACCGGGCCGCCTCGTAGCCCTCCGTGGCGCGCCGGGCGAGTTCGTGCACGGCGCGATGCACGTTCGCCATGTCGAGGCCGTAAGCACGCTCGAGCGCCGCGAGCACGGCCCGGGGTTTGAGCGCCGTGGCGGCGCTGTCCAGGTAGGCGAGGCGCTTGCCGTGCACGGTTTGCGCGAGCGCCGGAAACTGCGCTCGCAGCGCAGCGACGTCGTGACGCGGGGCGGCCGGACTCATGCCCTTCATGCATGGCGCTTCCGTGAGGTCGCGCCAAGCGCGGAAGTGCAGGCCGACGTGTATGCTGCCGCCCTCATGAACGTGGTGGTGAACGGCGAAGCCCGGCAGGTCCGGGCACGCACCGTCGCCGAGCTCCTCGGCGAGCTCGGCCTCGGGGACCAGCTGGTGGCCGTGGAGCGAAACCGCGAGATCGTGCCCCGCGCGGCCCACGGCGAGACGGAGCTCGCCGAAGGTGACGCGCTCGAGGTGGTGCATTTCGTGGGGGGCGGCCGGGGAGCCGGCGCCGCGAGCGACGCGCGGAGCGCGGGAGACGAGCGACGATGAGCGATACGCAGCCGGAGATTCAGCCCCCGGACCATGAGCTCACGCTCGGTGCGCATCGCTTTCGGTCCCGGCTCATCACGGGGACGGGCAAGTACCCCTCGCGGGAGATCGCCGCGGCGGCGCTGGCAGCCTCGGGCTGCGAGATGGTCACCGTCGCCGTGCGGCGCGTCGACCTCTCGGCCCGGGGCGAGGGCTCGATGTTCGCCCTGCTCCAGGACGGCGGCTACACGATCTTGCCGAACACCGCCGGCTGTTACGACGCCGAGAGCGCCGTGCGCACGGCGCGCCTCGCCCGGGAGATGCTCTCGACGGATCTGGTAAAGGTAGAGGTCATCGGCGACCAAAAGACGCTCTACCCCGACGTCCCGGGCACCCTCGAGGCCTGCGCAACGCTCGTGAAGGAGGGCTTCACGGTGCTGCCCTACATCACCGACGACCCGGTGACCTGCAAGCGTCTCGAAGACCTGGGCTGCGCCGCGGTCATGCCCCTCGCGGCGCCCATCGGCAGCGGCCTCGGCGTGTGCAACCGCTACAGCATCGAGCTCATCGTCCAGCAATCCTCGGTCCCGGTGATCGTCGACGCAGGCGTGGGAACGGCGAGCGACGCCGCGGCGGCGATGGAGCTGGGCGTCGACGGGCTGCTGATGAACACGGCCATCGCCGGCGCGACGGACCCGGTACGCATGGCCCGGGCCATGCGGGCGGCGACGGAGGCCGGGCGCGACGCCTTCTTGGCGGGACGCATCCCGCGGAAGCTCTACGCCACCGCCTCGAGCCCCCTCGAAGGCGTGCTCGGCTCCGCGCCGTGAAGGCGCTGCTGCTGGCGCTGGCGCTGGCGGGCCTCGCGCCCGTTCAGTGCGCGAGCGACCCGCCGGCCGCACGCCGGCTCGAAGACACGCCGGCCGAAGCGCTCTGGCATCTCGCCGGGCGCTTCGAGGCCGAGGGTGAGGACGACGCCCGGCGCACGACGCTGCGCGAGCTCCTGGAGCGCTACCCGGCGAGCCGCGAGGCCGGCTGGGCGCGAGACGCGCTCGAGGACCCGGCGCCCTCCGGAGGCGAGCGCTCCCGGTGATCCCGCGGGTCCTCGTGGTCACACCGCCGGCCGGCGACCTCTCGCCGGTGCTGGCGGCTCTCGATGCCGATGGCCCGGACGTGGCCGTGTGGCTTCGCCGGCCCGGGGCGAGCGCGCGATCGCTCCTCGCCGAAGGCGGGACCTTGATCCGGCGCCTCGGCGGGCCCGCGCGGCTGGTCGTGGGCGGCCGCCTGGACGTCGCGCACGCGCTCGGAGCCGGCGTTCACCTCCCGGAGCGCGGCCTCCGGCCCAGCGCCGCGCGTCGCGTGCTGGGCCCCGCGGCGCTGGTGGGCGCGTCGCGCCACGACCTGCCAGGCCTCCGGGCGCTCTCCGGCGCCAGCTACGCCACGCTCAGCCCCTTCGCGGCCGTTCCCGGCAAGGGCCGGCCCCTCGGCGCAGCCGGCTTTGCCGAGATCCGCCAGGCCGTCGCGGAGCTTCCCGTGCTGGCGCTCGGGGGAATCGACGCCGCCGTCGGCGCCGACGCTCGCCGCGCCGGCGCGGACGGCGTAGCGGTGCTCCGGGCCATCGCGCGGGCCGAGGATCCCGCCGCCGTGCTGGCGCAGCTTCGCCAGCTTCAGGCCACCGAGCGCGCACCGGGAGCTTGACAGCGGGGCCCGCGCACCCTGCGATAGGGCCTCATGCTGCGCTGGCTCATCAAGGCGGCCCTCAGCGTCGCCGGGGTTCTCCTCGTCGTCGCAGGTGTGGTCCGCGCCTTCTTCGCTCAACCGCTCGAGGTAGGGCACATGGGCATGGGCCCCACCATCGCCGCCGGCGACACGGTGCTCATGTGGAAGGGCACGCCGGAGGTCGGAGACGTCGCCGTGTGCACGCACCCGCAGCAGTCGGGCCTCGTCGTCGTCGGACGCCTCGTGGCCACGAGCGGGGAAGTGAGCGTCCGGGAGGACGGCATCGACGTCATCGACGGCAAGAGCCCGGACATCGACTGGCAGACCACCACGGAGCTCGAGGACGAAAACGGCGACCTGCGCACCTTCGGCATCGCCGAAGCCCGCTATGGTGACTCGAACTTCGGCCTCGACCACCGCTTCATGGTGGTTCGGAAGACGCGGAACGCGCGGCAGCGTCGCCGAGCGCAACACTTCAACCGGACCCGCGAGCCGCGGGTCCGCGATTACCGGCTGGAACCGGGGCGTTGGTTCCTCCTCGGGGACAACCGCTCCGCACCGGCCCACGACTCGCGGACCTTTGGTGGCGTCGACCCGAAGGGTTGCCGCGGCAGCGTCGTCATGCGCCTCGAAGGCACGCCGGAGGGCGAGCGACTTTTCGAGCACGGGTGGCTGGACTTCATCGAGTGAGCGGGGGTACGCGACGGTTTCGCCGGGCCCTTCTCTCCGGGCTCGCCTTCGCGTCGTTCCTGCTGGCGACGCAGGCCCCGCCGCTGGCCGCTCAGGGCTCGGAGCCGCGCTACCTGAGCGTGCTCCGAAGCGAGCTCGACGCCATGGGTGCGGGCGCCCTTTGCGAGGTGCTGGACGCCGGCCGGGTACGCTGTCGCTTCCGCCATCTGGCGGCCGACGGGCGCCGCGTCTTCCCCGTCCGCCTGCTCTACTCGGACGCCAACGACACGCTCTACGTTTACGTGCCCGATCTCGCCCACGTGCCGGCGGACGACCCGCGCGCGCCGGCCGTACTTCGCCGGGCCATGGAGCTCAACTGGCGCTTGCTCTCGGCGAAGCTCGAGTGGAACGAGCGCACCGGGGAGCTCCGCATGAGTACGCTGCTCCATACGGACAGCAACTTCGACCGGCGCGCCTTTCGCAACCTCGTGTCCATGCTGCTCAGCCAGGTGGAGCGGCATGCGGACACGCTTCGAGACCTCGCCTCCCCACGCCTCGAACCCCTGCTCGACTGACACGGTCGAGTGACACGCGAGCGTTTCGGGTCCCGTGCCGGCGACGGCGTCGGCGAGGATCAGCGTAGGCGGAAGCGGGCGCGCGTTCCTTCGCCCACGGCGGACTCGAGCTCGAAGTCGCCCCCCATGTCGCGGACCGTGCGCTCGACCATGGCGAGACCGAGGCCCGTGCCGTGGCGCGCCTTGGTGGTGAAACCGGGCTCGAGGGCCCGCGCCCGCACCTCCTCGCTCATGCCCGGGCCGTCGTCGGCGACCTCGACGACGAGCTCTCCTGCCGCGTTCGACGACGCGAGGAGCGTGACCGTACCTCGGCCTTCCAGGGCGTCCCGGGCGTTGATGACCAGGTTGACGACCACCTGGCGAAGGGAGACCTCGTCGGCCTGCACGACCGGGAGCCCGTCCTCCACCCCGAGGACCAGCCGCTGCTCCGCCGTGAGCAGGGTCCGTAGCAGCGCCTCCATGGAGCGAAGGATCGACCCCGCGTCGAGCTCTCCGGAGCGGCGAGGCTCGCCTTCGTCGCCGACGACGAGAAAGCGATGCGCCAGCTCCGCAGCCTGGTCCGCCGCCGCGCGAATGGTCAGGGCGTCGTCCCTTACTCGGGCGTCGTCCGCGAGCAGCTCGGCGCTGATCTGAATCACGTGCAGGTAGTTTCGGAAATCGTGCACCATGCCGCGCACGAGCGTGCGATCGACGGGTACCGCGTCCGGCGTGATCGCGCGCATGGAGAGGCGGCGGTCGAGCTCGTTTCGGCGGCGACGGCTCGCATCGATGTCGACGATCGTCCCCGTGAGATTCCCCTCGCCGTCCCGCGTTCCTTCGACGCGCACCCAGCCTCCGTCGTAGCGAAGTGCCGCGTCGAGTTGGACGTAGCCATGGTCCGCGCCGTCGATGGCACGCCGTAGGCGATGCTGCGCGTCGGGGCGAAAGGCCCCGAGCCCCGCCGCCGCCGTATGCGTCTCGGATTCATCGAGGCCGAGGAGGGCCGCAGCCCGGCTCGAGAAGCGGAAGCACGCATCGTGCGCGTCCCAATCCCAAAGGCCCACGCCGGCGCTGAGGACGGCGCGGCGGTAGCGCGCGTCGCTCGCCCGGGACTGGCGCAGGAGCCGGTCTTGCTCTTGGATCGACTCGGTCAGCGAGCGGCAGAGCGGAAGGAAGAGGAAGCGGGCCTCCAGGAGCAGCAGGCCGAGCGCGAGCAGACCGAAGAGGCCCACGTAGAGGCGCGTGGTCTCCACGGTCTCGTCGGACGCGGCGCTGTACACGTCCACGGCCCGGTCCATGCGCTCGAGAAACTCGTCGGAGGATGCGCGGAGCTTCGCGGCGTCCTCCGGCGCGAGGCCGCGACGCGCCGTCGCATTCGCGGCCTTGGACGCCACCTCCGCCAGGCGTGCGGCCGCCGCGTCGAGGGCCGCCCGGCGCTCCGGCGAGAGCGAGGCGGCGAAGGCCGCCAGGTCGCCGCGAAAGAGACGCTCGTGCTCGCGCTCGAACTGACCGAGGCGCGCGCCGAGGGACTCGTCACCCGTCTCGCGGGCGGGCGTCAGCGAGAGCACCACGATTCGCTGGCTGAGCATGCGCTGGCGGCCGGCCACGTTGGTGGTCTCGGCGGCGTGACGAAGCACCTGGAGCGAGCGCTCGGCCGTGAAGGCCCCGCTCATAGCCAGGAGGGCGATGAGGGCGAGCGCGGTGAGGTACGCGGCCTCGACCTGGCGAACGGCGCGCGGCCTCTTGGGCGGAAGGGAGGGGAGCGTCGTCACCGGCGAGGCCAGCGTCGGGCGCAGGGACCCGCAGGTCAAGGGCGGGAAGCGAAGCGCACCACGGCGCGGCCGGCGCCGACTCCCCGTGCCGTACGCCCCCGCAATGCGGCCGCCACGCACGCGGCCACCGCCGCGTCCCCGGTGGCGTCGAGCGCCGGGCGAACGTCGGTCACCCGGCCCCCCTCGAGACGGTAGCGCAGCACCAAAGGGCCGGGACGCGCACCCGCGGGGCGGCAGGCGCTCAGTGCCACGCGCACCGGGAGGGTCTCGAGGTCCGCGCGGCCCGGGCCCTCGAGGACCCGGAGAGCCGCCGGTGGTCCGTCCGCCAAGCCGTCGAGGCGCACGTCGTCGCGCCAGGCGCGAAGCCGCTCCGTGTCCTCGCGGGCCAGCACCCGGCCCGCGTCGTCGACGAGTTCAAGGTACGCGAGATCGACGCGCACCGTCGACACGCTCACGGCCGCGCGGAGCAAGCAAGGACGGCCCCGTCCGTCGAAGCGTAGAAAGAAGCCGACGCGGAGCCGCGCTCCGGCCGCCGCCGCCGCGCGAACGGCCTGCGCGCGCTCTTCGCTGCCCCGAAACACCATGGGCTCGAGGCCCGCGGGGAAGAGCACCGCCGCTCCACGGAGCGCCGGCAGGTTACGCCGCGTATCCACGGGCACGCCGCCGAAGGCCTCGTCGTAGCCCTCGAGCGCGTAGGCATCGACGTCCAGCGCATAGAGCCTGCGGCGCCCGGGGCCTTCGGCCTCGCGGCAGGCGGCATGAAGCGCCGGCACGTTCTCGATGGCGCGTTCCGGGTCCTGCGCCGCGGCGGGCGCGGCCGCGAGGCAGGCGAGGAGGGCGCCGGCACGATGAGCACGCATGAGCACAGGATCGCGGCTGGGCCGCCTCGCCGCAAAGAACCGGTGTTCTCGGGCGTGCGAAGGCCTCCCGGGCCCTGGCCCTTCGCGTGCGGCCGTAATAGGGTCCCGGCCCCGGAGCCCGGCTCCCGGAGTAGCCGAATGCGCATCGCCGTCGTCCAGTATCCCGGCTCGAACGCGGACTTCGACGCGCTCCACGCAGCGCGAGACGTCCTCGGCGCCGACGCCTTTTACGTGTTTCACAAGGAGCGCGAGCTCGGCGACGCCGACGCCGTGATCGTGCCCGGTGGCTTCTCCTACGGGGACTACCTGCGACCGGGCGCCATCGCGGGCTTCAGCCCCATCACCCCGGCGCTGATGCGCTTCGCCGAGCGCGGCGGGCCCGTGCTGGGCATCTGCAACGGGTTCCAGATCCTCACCGAGCTCGGCCTCCTGCCCGGAGCGCTCACGCGAAACGCGCATCTCCGCTTCGAGTGCCGGCCCATTCACGTGCGCGTCGAGGCGCGCGGCGCCTTCACCGGCGGCATCCCCGAAGGCACGGTGCTCCGGCTCCCCATCGCCCACGCGGACGGTCGCTACCAATGCGACGACGCCACGCTCGAGAAGGTCGCGGACCGCGTGGCCTTTCGCTACAGCGACGCGGACGGGCACCCGGCCACGGCCGGCGCCGTGGACGACGCGGGCCTGCCGCTGAACCCCAACGGCTCCCGCGCGGCCATCGCCGGCCTCTACAACGAGGACGGCAACGTCTGCGGCCTCATGCCCCACCCGGAGCGCGCCGCGGAGTCGGTCCTCGGAAGCGACGACGGCCTTCGTCTCTTCACGAGCCTGAGGGACCAGCTGGCGAGGAACTCATGACTGCGCCCGAGCCCCCCCCTGCGCCGCGGCCCTTCCCCGGCGACCCGGAGGTCACGCCGGCGCTCGCGCCGGAGCTCGGCCTGAGTGCGGCGGAGTATGCGCGCGCCGAGGCGGCCCTCGGACGGACGCCGACCTTCACCGAGGCCGGCGTCATCGGCGTGATGTGGTCCGAGCACTGCTCCTACAAGTCGAGCCGCCTGCATCTCGCGCGCCTGCCCACCACGGGCCCGCTGGTGGTGCAGGGGCCGGGTGAGAACGCCGGCGCCGTGGACATCGGCGACGGGTTCTGCGCCGTCTTCAAGATGGAGAGCCACAACCATCCGTCCTTCATCGAGCCCTACCAGGGCGCGGCGACGGGCGTGGGCGGCATTCTCCGCGACGTGTTCACCATGGGCGCCCGGCCCGTCGCGTCGCTCAACAGCCTCCGCTTCGGGCGTCCCGACCACCCGAAGACGCCGCGGCTCCTGAAGGGCGTGGTCGCGGGCATCGGCGGCTACGGAAACTGCATCGGCGTCCCCACGGTCGGCGGCGAGGTCCAGTTCGACGCAAGCTACGACGGCAACATCCTCGTCAACGCCTTCACCGTGGGCATCGCCAAGAGCGACGGGCTCTTCTTCGGCCGCGCCGACGGGGTCGGCAACCCGGTCATCTACGTCGGCGCGCGGACCGGCCGGGACGGCATTCACGGCGCCACCATGGCGAGCGCCGAGTTCGGTGAAGAGACGGACTCGAAGCTCCCTACCGTTCAGGTAGGCGACCCCTTCATGGAGAAGCTGCTCCTCGAGTGCTGCCTGGAGATCTTCGCCACGGACTGCCTCGAGGGCATCCAGGACATGGGCGCCGCGGGGCTGACCTCGTCCTCGGTGGAGATGGCCGCGCGCGCGGGCAACGGCATCGAGCTCCATCTCGACGCCATTCCGCGGCGTACGTTGCGCCTCACGCCCTACGAGATGCTCCTGAGCGAATCCCAGGAGCGCATGCTCATGGTCGCCAAGGCGGGCCGTGAGCAGGAGGTCCTGGACGCCTGCGCCAAGTGGGACCTGGAAGCCGCGGTGGTGGGCCGGGTCACGGACACGGGCCGCTTCGTCTGCACCGCCACGCCGGGCCACGACCCGCTCGACCCGTCGAGCCCCGCGCCGGGCCCGGTGGTCGTGGCGGACCTTCCGATCGATCTCCTGGCGGACGACGCGCCCAAATACGACCGCACGCAGAGCGCGCCCGTGGCCGAGGTGTCCTCCACCGCCGAGGCTCCGCCGGCCCCGGAGGTCGCGGACCTCGGGGAGGAGCTCCTCGCGCTCGTGGGATCACCAAACATCGGCAGCAGGCGGTGGATCTGGCGTCAGTACGACCACGTGGTGCGCGACGGCACCGTCTTCGGCCCGGAGCAGGCCGACGCCGCCGTCATCCGCGTCTTCTGCGAGAGCCCGGGGGAGGCCACGAAGCAAAAGACCCTCGCCCTCAGCGTGGACTGCAACGGCCGACACGTGCAGCTCGACGCCTTTCACGGCGCGGCCATGGCCGTGGCCGAGTGTGCCCGGAACGTCGCCTGCTCCGGCGCCCGGCCCCTGGGCACGACGGATTGCCTCAACTTCGGCAACCCGGAGGTCCCGGAGACCATGTGGCGCTTCGCCCGGGCCATCGACGGCCTCGCGGCGGCGTGCCGCGCTCTCGACGTGCCCATCGTCAGCGGCAACGTGAGCCTCTACAACGAAACGGACGGGCGGCCGATCCTGCCGACGCCGACGGTGGCCGTCGTGGGGGTCCTGGACCACCCGGACGACCGCGTCGCGCTGGCCGTCCGCGACGCGGGGGACCTCCTCGCCCACCTCGGCGTACC
>JBCCAW010000528.1:0-4231 GCA_039814655.1 Myxococcota bacterium
ACGGAAACGGACACGGAAACCCGGACGCTCCCCCCGCCCCCTGCTAGCGTCCCCCCGTGGCGCAGGGGTCCGCTTCTCTCCCCTCCCGGGGCGACGTGCTCGAGGTGCAGGTGCAGACGCCGCGCGGGAGCTTCTGGAAGCGGGACGACGACGGGCGGCGCACGCTCTGCTCGCCCTTTCCCGTGCCCTTCAACTACGGCTTCGTGCCCGGCTGGATCGCGGACGACGGGGACCAGCTCGACGCCTTGCTCCTCGGCGCCCGCGTGGAGCGCGGCGGCCGCCGGCGGGCGCGGGTGCTCGCCGTGGTGGCCTTCCGGGACCAGGGACTCGAGGACCCCAAGGTCATCCTCGCGGCGCACGCGCGCCCGGGGCTACGCCGCTGGGAACGGCGGACCCTCGAGCTCTTCTTTCACCTCTACGGCGGCATCAAGCGCCTGCTTCGGCCGGGAAAACCCTCGGGCTTCGAGGGCTGGGTGGTCCCCCCGGAGCGCTGAGGCGCGCGGGCCCTCTGGCTCTCTTCGCCGGGGCCCCCTCGTCCTCGCCCGGCGGGCCTCCTATCATCTCGGCGTCTCCTCCTCTCCCCGCACGCTCCGAGAAGAACCATGGCCCTCACCCGACGACGCTTCCTGCGCCGCGGCGCCACCGGCGGCGCCGCCGTCGCCGTAGCGAGCACGCCCCTCGCCGCCCTCTTCACCGCGCGTCGCGCCGCGGCCCAGGACGGCGCCTACGGTCCGCTCGTCCCGGACCCCGCGCGCATCCTCAACCTGCCCGCGGGGTTCCGCTACACCGTAATCCAGCGCCGCGGCGACCTCATGAGCGACGGCGTGAGCGTCCCGGGGCTGCCGGACGGCATGGCGGCCTTCGCCGGCGGGCCCGGCGATCCTCCGGGGTCCATCGTGCTGATGCGCAACCATGAGATCCGCCCGGGAACGGAACCGGAGAGCGCCTTCTTCGGCGGCGCCCCCTCGCCGGCGCAGCAGGCCCTCATGCCCGACGCGGCGGCCGGCGGCGGCGTCTCCCGGGTCGTCATCGACGGGAGCACCTTCGAGCCGCTCTCCTCGAACACGGTGCTCGCCGGCACCTTCTCGAACTGCGCCGGGGGCCCGAGCCCCTGGGGCTGGCTGACCTGCGAAGAGAGCACGAGCGTCGTGCGCGCCGCGGCGGAAGACCCGAGCGCTCCCGAAGACTGGCATGGCTTCGTCTATCTCTGCCGCGCGGACGCCGGCGAGCAGGTCGCGCCGGAGCGCATCGCTGCCTACGGCCGCTTCAACCACGAGGCCGTGGCCATCGACGCCACGACGAACGCTGCCTACCTCACGGAGGACCAGCTCGACGGCTACTTTTATCGCTTCGTGCCCGCGGACGCCGCGCAGCCCTTTGGGGCCGGCCGTTTCCAGGCGCTCGCGCGCCGCGGAGAGCTGGTCTTCGACACGAGCACCATGGGCCCCGGGGACGTCATCGAGGTCGACTGGGTCGACCTGCCGAACGCGACGCCCGTGGGCGATGACGCGCGGCCCGGCGCCGGCGACGAGCCCCGGCTACGGGCCCAGGCCCTCGAGGCCGGTGCGGCCACGGTGGTGCGCGGCGAAGGCTGCTGGATCGACGATAGCAACGGCGTCGTCTACTTCACGGCGACCTTCGGCGGCGAGATGCTGCTCGGGCAGGTCTTCCGCTACATCCCAGCGGACCGCGATGACCCCCACGCGGGCGGACAGCTCGAGTGCATCGCCCGCCCCGAGGACCGGGAGGTGATGTTCAACCCGGACAACCTCGCGGTGGCGCCTTGGGGGGAGATCTTCATCGTCGAGGACTCGCTCGCGCAGTGCCGGCTCCTGGTGCTGAACCCGGAAACGGGGGTCATCAGCACGCTGGCCGAGAACCCGAACAACCAGGCGGAGCTCTGCGGCGTGTGCTTCGCGCCGGGCCGGGACGACGTCGTCTTCATGAACCTCCAACGCGAAGGCATCACCCTCGCCGTGTCCGGCCCCTTCGCCCTCGACGCGCCCGCCGACCCGAACCTCCCGCCGCCCCCGGTCGGCGGCGGCGTCCCGGATGCAGGCCCGGACGGCGGCGCAGCCGAGGGGGAGGGGAGCGCCAGTGGTGGCGCCGGCTGCGACGCGGGAGGCGCCGCCTCCGTGGCCGCCGCGCTCGGCACCGCCGCGATCGGCACCCTTGCGATCGCCTCGCGTCGCCGCACGAAGGAGCCGCCCGAGGACGCCTAGGCGACGCTCGCTACCCCATGCGACAGGCCGTCGCGACGAGGCTCCCCGCGATGCGCCAGCGGCCGGGGATGACGTCGCCGGCGCGAAAATGACCGGGCACGTCCGCCGTGAAGCACGCCTCGAAGCGGCCCGTTTCGCCGCCCCCCTCGAGGCGAATCTCCATGGCCTCGAAGCCGAGGTAGGTCTTGCTCCGCGCATACTGGGCCTTGTAGGCGCACTCCTTGGCGCTGAAGACGACCTTGGCGCGGCGTCCGGCCTCGGCGGCGGGGAGAGCGCGCGCGAGGGCTCGCTCCCGCGCGGTCAGAATGCGCGCGAAGAGCGGCTCCTCGAGGGGCGCCGCGCCCTCCACGTCGAGGCCGAGCGCTTCGAGCTCCTCGCGGCGGGCCACGGCCACGGCCGCGTGCGTCGTCGTGTGCGTGATGCTGCCGACCATGCCCGGCGGCCAGCGCGGCGCCCGGTCCTCACCCGCGGGGACCGGCGCAACGACGCCGAGACGGGCCAAGGCCTTGCGGGCCAGGAGCCGACCGGCCACGCGCTCGCGGCGACGGGAGTCCACGGCGCGCGCGGACACGTCCGCGACCTCGCTCGGATGGAGGAGGCCGAGGTCCAGCGGCGCCTCCCGCGGGTCCATCTCCTCCAGGGCAACGGGCCAGCCGCGGACCAGCGGCGCAAAGAGGCCCTTCACGGGCTCACGGCGAAGCGGCAGTCATCGTCGATGACCCAGAGCTCCGTGGGCGCGGCGGTCTCCTCGGTCTCCGGGTCGTAGTCGAGGCTCCCGCTCGCCCCGCTGACGTCGACGGATTCCCCCCGCGAGAAGGCGTCCAGGATGTCCGCGAAGCCTGCGCGGTCCAGGTTGACCGGCGCGGGCCCGTCCGAGATTCGGCGAAGGCCCCGGGCGAGGTTGTCGGCCGAGAGCACGGCGCCCTCCTGCGCCACCGCCCAGCCCGTCGCGATGGCAACGAGCCACCCGGCGTCGTAGCTGTTGGCGGCGAAGCCGAAGACCGTGGGGTCGTCGCCAAAGACCAGCTGGTAGCGGCTCCGGAAGCTGTTGGTCACGGCCCCCGTGGCCACCTCGGGCCGCGTCCCGCGGATGCGGCCGCAGGTCGTGCGGGCCGCGTCGTTCTGCTGGATGCTCGTGGCGAAGTCCTCGTTGCCCGCGGAGTCCGTGAGGAAGAAGGAGGCGGTCTCGAAGCCCGGCAGCGTGGCCGCGCTGGTCACGAAAGCGCTCACCACGTCGACGTCCGACGAGATGAAGAGCACCTCCGCCGGGGTCGTGCCGGCGGCGGCAGCCACGGCGTTGCCGAAGGAAGCGTCGTCGCCCTCGACGAAGTCATGCTCGCTCACGGCGAGCGTCGCGCCCCGCTCCGCCAAGACGCTGCGCACCGTGTCCCGGAGGCCCTGCCCGTAGGCGTCGTCCGCGTGGACGAGGGCCAGGGTGCGCACGTCCCGCGCGATCACGTCCTCGGCGATGCGGATGCCCTGCTGCGTGTCCGGTGCGGCCGTGCGCCAGAAGCGCCCGGGCGTCGCATCGCTGGCGGGCAGCGGGTCCAGGCCCGTCAGGGCATTGCTCGTGGCGGAGGGGCTGATGAGCAGCGCCGAGCCCGTCGCCGCGGCGATGCGTTGCACGTCGCTCGACGACGGCGGCCCCACGATGGCCACGACGCCGAGCGCCTCGAGGTACGTACCGAGCATGGCCGTTGCGTCGCCCCGGTCCCTACCGTCGCCCTCGAAGTCCGGTTCGTTCGTGCACACGAGGAGCGAAAAGCCCCGCCCGCCGACGCCGACCTCGCTCGCGTCGGAGAGGGCGAGCTCCACCGAGAGGGCGCGGGCCTCCTGGCCGTCCAGGCTCCCGTTGACGATGGTGGCTACGGGCACGGTGCCCGCGAGGCGTGACGGGTCGCCGCTCGCGCCCGTGGGGAGCCGGAGCATGCAGCGCGGGTCCAGCGGTTCGGTGCCGCACAGGCCGCTCGGCAGGCAGCGCGAGCCGATGCCGAACACCGTCTGGCAAT
>JBCCAW010000805.1:0-1978 GCA_039814655.1 Myxococcota bacterium
CGTTCGGCGAGGGCGAGCGCAGCCGCGGCCGGACCGTCTTCGAGCGGCGGCGCGTCCGCCGGACGGCGCCCGGCGATGGCCAGGAACGCCGCGCACGCCGCCACGCTCACTTCCGGGTCCGCGCCGTGGGCCTCGGCGAGGCCTTCGATGCGCGACGCGAGGGCCCGTCGCGCCGGGTCCTTCGCCGCGAGGGCGAGCACGAGGAGCGCGTCGTCGCGGGACGACGCCCCCTCGAGCGCGGCCCAGGCCGCCTCGAGGTCACGCGTCGCGAGAGCTGCTTCGAGGGCGCGGCGACGGCCGTTCACGGCGAGGGCATAGCACGGCCCGCGGCCCTTGCCGGCGGCGCCGTCAAGACCACCTCGACGCGCCCTTCGGCGCGCCCGTCCCCGAGCGTCAGCGTAAGCGTCGCGCGCTCGCCGGGGCCGTGGCGCTCGAGGGCCCTCTTGAGCGCGTCCAGGTCCGGCGCCGGTGCCCCGTCGACGGCCAGGATGATGTGCCCGTCCCAGGCCACGCCGAGCTGCTGCGCCAGCACCGGGGCCGGGTCGCCGGCGCCGAGCAGACCCGCGGCGGCGGCCGGGCTCGCCGGCAGGACCCGGGTGACCCGCACGCCGCGGCGCCCTCCCCGCTCGACGGACTCGCCGAGAATGCCGAGCCACACGGCCCCCAGCTCTTCGGCTCCCGGGAGCGTGGCCACCGGCGGCGCCGGGGCCGGCTCCTCCCCGCGGCGGTGCCGCGCCAGCAGCGCCCGCACGAAGCGCGCGGGCACGGCGAAGCCGATCCCGTTGGAGCCCCCGCCCTGGGAGAGGATCGCCGTATTGACGCCGACCAGCCGCCCCCGCGCATCGACGAGTGGCCCGCCGCTGTTGCCGGGGTTGATCGGCGCATCGGTCTGGATGACGTCGATGGCCGGCGCCTCGCCGAGCCGGAGCGAACGCCGTGCAGACACGATGCCCTGGGTCAAGGTGCCTTCGAGGCCGAAGGGGCTCCCGAAGGCGAGCACGGTCTGGCCGACGCGCGCCGGTGCGCGCGCGAGGGGCAAGGGTCGCGGCGGGCGCGGATGTGCGGCTTCGACGAGGGCGAGGTCGTGCGCGCGGTCGAGGAGCAGCAGCCGCCCCGGCGACTCGCGGCCGTCTCCGTAGCGCACCTCGAGCGGCTCGCCGCGGAGATGCCCCGCCACCACGTGCGCGTTGGTGACCACGAGGCCCCGGCCGGCCACGAAGCCCGAGCCGCCGGCGTCGCCCACGCGAATGACGACGCTCGCGGCCTGGAGCCGCGCCGCGATGGCGATGCGCCGCCGTTCCGTGAGCTCTTGCGCCGCAGCCGGAGCCGGGCGCAGGACCGGACCGGCCAGCAGCGCCAGCGCGAGCAACGGAGCCCCGAAACGCACGGACATGACGCCAGCATAGACGGCGAAGGGGCCCCGGTGCTTCACGACGCCCGGCCGGAATCACTTGATGCCGGCGCCGCCCGGTGTACCCTCGCAGCGCACCACTCCTAAGGTGCGGATTCCTTGAGGAAGACCTCGGTCGGGCAGGGCAACGTGGAACGGGTGGCGGCAGGGCTCACCGACGTCGGACAACGGCGCACCGTCAACGAGGACGCCTTCTTTCTCGACGATGCGCTGGGGCTCTACGTCGTAGCGGACGGCATGGGCGGGCATGCGGCGGGCGAGATCGCCAGCCAAGAAGCCGTGGACACGGTGCACGGCATGGTGCGCCGGGACGCGGCCAAGCTGCAGCGCCTGACCGCCGGCGACACGAGCCAGGACACGGTGGCCCAAGCCACGCGCGTGCTCGAGGGCGCCGTGCAGGCGGCGACCTACATGGTCTTCGGCCTCGCCCAGCACGACCCGGAGCAGCAAGGCATGGGCACCACGCTCTCGGCGCTCGCCGTCTGCGGGCGCTACTGCCTCACGGCGCAGGTGGGCGACAGCCGCATCTACCATGTGCGGAACGGGAAGGTGACGCAGGTCACCGAG
>JBCCAW010000326.1:0-6755 GCA_039814655.1 Myxococcota bacterium
AACTAACGACCAGCAAAAACGAAGTAATTTCGTGAGAGGAAGTTCGGTTAGTCGGGTCCGTCCCCGGGAGGCGGGGTGGCCGGGTCGAGGGGGATGTCACGACGCGGCGCGTCAAGAAGCGCTACGCTGGCGACGTGGACCCGGAGGTCATCTCGCGCATCCGCCATGGCGTCCCGGGTCGTACGCGCAGGCTCCTGCCCGAGGACGCGCCCTGGTGGCAAGCGCTCCCGGAGGACTTCGCCACGCGCCCCGAACGCTTCGACCTCGGCGCCAAGGACGCGGCCACGGTCGGCGCCACGAGCGCGAGCGACGTGCTCGTGCGCACCATGGCGGCCTACGCCGTGGGCACGCTGGCCTTTCCGCTCGGCTTCCACCCCCTCGAGCTGCACCGCTCGCTGAAGGACCTCGACTTCTACGGCCCGCTCGCCGAGAGCGGCGACGCATCGCGCTTCTTCCCGAAGCCCCCGCGCGGCATTCGCATCCACCGCGGCCGCAGCGACATGTACCCGCGCTTCGACCCTCCCGGGGGCAAGGTGGAGACGCTCCGCTGGGACAGCCCCTTCATGCCGCGGAACCCGCGGCTCCACAAAAGGTACCTGCGCGCCAAAGGCAACCGCACGGCGCACGCGCGCTACTGGCGCCATGACGACGGCCCGCGGCCCACGCTCATCGCGATTCACGGCTTCTCGGCGGATTTCTACCTGGTCAACGAGTGGTTCTTCGCCCTGCCCTGGTTCTACCGCATGGGCTGCGACGTCATGCTCTTCACGCTGCCCTTTCACGGCCGGCGCCAGCCCCTCGGATCGCCCTTCAGCGGCCACGGCTTCTTCGCCGGCGGCGCCTCGCACATCAACGAGGCCGTGGGACAGGCGGTGATGGACTTCCGCGTGCTCGTCGACTGGCTCGAGGCACGCGGCGTGAAGAAGGTGGGCGCCACGGGCGTGAGCCTCGGGGGCTACACGACGGCGATGCTCGCCTGCGCCGAACCGCGCCTCGCCTTCGCGATCCCCAACGTGCCCGTCGTGTCCCTACCGGACCTGGTGCTCGAGTGGGAACCGCTCGGGACCGCCGTCCGGGCCGGCCTGAAGCTGCTCCGCCGGAACCTGGTCGACGCACGCCACCTGCTCGCCGTCTCCAACCCCCTCAGCTACCGGCCGGCGTTGCCCAAGGACCGGCTGATGATCGTCGGCGGGGTGGGGGACCGGTTGGCGCCGCCGAAGCACTCGCGCCTGCTCTGGGAGCATTGGGGGCGGCCGAAGCTCCATTGGTTCCCGGGCAGTCACCTGCTCCATCTGGACCGCGGCGAGTACCTCGAGGCCATGGCCATGTTCCTGCGCCGCCTCGACTTCCTGCCGGACACCTGAGCGGCGTGCCAGCGCGTGCCATCGCCGTGCGCCCGCGCGCAGCACGGCGGCGCGAGAACCGGAAAAGCCCGGCTCGCTTGCGGAGCCGGCCGCCTGGCGCGAACCTTGCTCTCCCCCGCGCACGCCCCGGGCGCCCCGGGGATGGGAGGACACGTCTCATGCGATTCACGACGCAACGCTTCATCGGCGCCGCCCTGGCCCTCGGCCTCGGCGCCCCCCTTGCGCTCCCGGCTCCGGCCGCGGCCTGCGGTGGCTTCTTCTGCGGGCAGCAGCCCGTCGACCAACAGGCCGAGCGCATCCTCTTCGCCGTGGACGAGGAGGCCGGCACGACCGACATGATCGTGCAGATCGCCTACGAGGGCGACGCCGAGGATTTCGCGTGGATCGTGCCTCTTGGCGCAGCGCCCCTCGAGGGCACGCTCGACGCGACCTTCCCGCAGGGGGCGCTCACGGCGCTCGACGCCAACACATCGCCGCAGCTCTTTCCCAATGGCGGCTGCTTTTTCGAGACGGACGCGGCGGCCGGCCCGCCTCGCGCAGGCGCCGACGACGGCGTCACCGTGCTCATTCGCGAGGTCGTGGGCCCCTACGAGGTCGCGGTGATCGAATCGGACGAGTCGGACGCGCTCGTGGCCTGGCTTCGTCGCAACGAGTTTCGCGTGACCGAGGCCATGGCGCCCTACATCGAGGAGTACACGCTCGACCCCTCGGCGGACTTCAAGTTCCTCGCGCTCCGGCTGACCAGCGAGGCGGACACGAAGGACATCGCGCCCTTCCGCATGACGCTCCCGGGCACGGCGCCGGTGGTGCCCCTCAAGATGACCGCCCTCGCCGCCGAGCCGGAGATGGGCATCGTGGTCTTCATCCTCGGCGCGCAGCGCTACGAGCCGGCGAACTGGGAGGACCTCGAGGTGCCGGACGAGTACATCAAGTGGGACTTCACCCGCTGGCAGAGCAACTGGCCCGAGGCCGTGGCCCGGGTCATCGACGAGTCCGTCCGCGACGACGGCGTTCCGGGCTTCGTCACGGAGATGGCAACCCCCACGGACACCTACCTCAACCTGCTCATGAACACGACGCCGGCCGACGAAGACCAGGCCGCGGCCGTCGACGCGCTGCTCGGGATCATGGAGGGGCAGGCCTACGTCACGCGGCTCTACGCGCGCCTCAGCGCCGAAGAGATGCTGAGCGACCCCATGTTCCGACGCTCCGCCGGCGACGACGTCGAGCGCTGGCGGGAGGTCACGCTGCCGGAGGATTTGGACTGCACGGGCAGCTCGCTGGAAGCCGCGGCGAGCCCCTGCGACTTCATGGCCTGCGGCGCGCTCGGCACCTGCGCGGAGACGGAGGTCGACGGTGAGCTCGTCGGCGCCTGTGCCTGCGCCGCCGGCGCCACGGCCCGCACCACCTTTGACCCACGCGGCGCGGTCACCGTCGCCTGCCAGGACCAGCGCATGTCCTTCCTGAACCCCGGCGACGTCGAGGTCCCGGGCGCCACGCCGCTCTCGGACCCCTGCGTGGGCGTGGACTGCGGCTTCGGCACCTGCGTGCCCATGAACATGACGCCCACCTGCGCCTGCGACCGCGGCTTCGTGGCGGTGGGTAGCCTGACCGACGGCGTCCGGGCCACGCGCTGCGTGGAGCCCACGGAGCCCGTACCGCCGACCTTCTATGCGGCGACGGTGCTCCCGGAACGGCCGGCGAACCTCCCGGCGGGCCGGGCCGTCGACCTGCCGGAGCCGCCCACGCTCGCCGGCGCCGGAGGCTGCAGCGCGGCCGCGGGCGCTTCGGGTCTCGCGGGCCTCCTGCCCTTCGCGCTCCTCGTGCTGGCTCGCCGCCGGCGCTGAGCGCGTGTCGACAACCCTCCGCGCTCTCGCAGCAACTGCGCTGCTCGCCCTGCTCGGTTGCGGCAGCGCGGAGGGCACGGAGGCGCTCGTCCTGGTGCTCGGCCAGGGCGAGACGGCCTACGCCGAGCTCGACGACGGCACGGAGCTCCCCCTCGTGGCCGGCCCCCAGGGCGGGCATCACGTGTGGATCGCGCTCCGTGCCGAGGGCTTGAGCGGGCCCGCGGTCGAGCTCCTCGTGGACGCGCTGCCCGTGGGCGATCCGGAGCCCCCGCGGCGCCTTCCGGTCCGCACCACCTTCCGCCAGCAGCCGGAGGGCGGCTGGGAACGCGTCGGCTGGCCCGCGGAGATCGCCGACGCGCCCTGCACCATCGGCCGCGACGTAGTCCTGCGCGTCACGCTCCGCAACGGGGGCCGGGAAGCCGTGGACGAACGGCTCATCGTCCCCGCGGACGGCCCCGGCGTCGGAAGCTGCGCGCGGTAGCGAGGACGACGCGCTGCGCTGTCACCTGCCGGGGGCAGTATGAGGCATCCGGCGGGGCCGGTATCCTCCGGCCGTGGAGGGTGACGAGGCGCAGCTCGACGAAGAGGCCGTGGGGGTGGTGGGCACGCGCTCGCTGCTGCTCCTGGCCGTGCTCTCGATCTTCGCCGTCGTGGCTTGGTCGCTCATCGAAGGGTCGGAGCGGCGTGCCTTCCTGCGTCAGCACGCGCTGACCTCGCAGCAAGCCGCGCTTCGCCTCGAGGAGCACGTCGGCGCCCGGCTCCGGGCCACGCGGGCTCTCGCCGCCGAGATCGCCGTCAGCCCGCCACGCGACGGCCGCGACTTCGAAGGGCGCGCACGCGCCATGATGGAGGCCTTCGGGGGCATCGCGTCCCTGCGCTTCGCCGACGCGACGGGCACGGTGCGCGCCGGCGTCGACGGCAGCGGCCCCGTGGCCCGGGGCGAAGCCCTGGTGGGCGACGCCGCGTCTCGGGCCCGCATCGACGCGGTGTTGGCCGAGGGAGGCGAGCGCTTCTCACCGGCCGCACCCGGCGCCGACGGGGCGCTCGAGGTGCGCTTTCATCGCGCCGTGCTCGACCCGGCCACGGGCCGCGTCGACGGCGTCGTGAGCGCCGGCCTCGCGCTCCGCGCCCTGGTGGAAGCGGGCCTCGCGGAGCAGAAGCTCGTGCTCCGCGACGGGCCCACGGAGATCTACCGAAGCCCGGGCCTCGCCGACGCCCCCATCGTGGAGGAGGCCACGCTCCAGCTCGCGGGCCGGGAGTGGTCCCTCGGGCTCGCGCCCAGCGGGCAGCTCGTGGACCACCTCAAGAGCCACCGCCACGACGTCGCGCTCTTCTTCGCCCTCGGCCTCATCGTGATCATGATCTTCCTGATGCGGGCCCGGGCCCTCGACCGGAGGCGCGGCGCCCAGCTCGCCCGAGATCGTGCGCGCCTCGCCACGCTCGTGGAGACGAGCCCGGAGCTGCAGGCGCTCACGGATCGGGAAGGGCGCATCCTCTACGTGAACCGCGCCGGCCGAGCGTGGCTCGGTGGCGATCTGGCACCCTCGCTCCCCTCGCGCTTCGCCGACGATGAGCAGGAGCGCGTGCAGCTGGGCCTCGGGGAAGCGCTCGCCGGAGAGCTCTTTCGCGCGGACCTTCACCTCCGAGGTCCCGAGGGGCTTCGCCCCGGCGTCGTGCAGGCCCGGGCCCTCGCCGGGGTCGACTGCGTCGCCTGGGTCATCCGCGACCGGTCCGAAGAGCGCCGACTGGAGCAGGAGCTGGAGCAGGCGCAGAAGCTCGAGGCCCTCGGACGCCTCGCCGGCGGCGTGGCACATGACTTCAACAACCTGCTGACGGCGCTCCTCGGTCACGCGACGCTCGCCCGGGACGAGGTCGACGCCGAGAGCCCGGCGCGCGCGGACCTCGAGGCCGTCGTGGCCGGCGCCCGGCGCGGCGCCGAGCTCACGCGGAACCTGCTGGCCTTCTCGCGGCAACGGGTGACGGAGACGCGTGTCCTCGACGTCTCCGACGAGCTCCGGCGCAGCGAGCGCACGCTGCGCTACCTGGTGCGGGAGAACGTACGCTTCGAGCCGCAGCTCCTCGCGGCGCAGGCCTGGGTGCGCATGGCGCCGAGCCAGCTCGAGCAGATGGTCATGAACCTGGTGGTGAACGCCGTGGACGCCATGCCCGAGGGCGGCACGCTCCGCGTCGCCCTCGACGTGGGCGACGGCGACGTACGGGTCCTCGTCGAAGACGACGGCCTGGGCATGACCGAGCAAGTCCGCGCCCGGGCCTTCGAGCCTTTCTTCACCACCAAGCGAGAGGCCGGTGGGACGGGCCTGGGCCTCGCCTCCGTTTACGGGACCGTACGCCAGCTCGGCGGCGACGTGACGCTGAAGAGCGCCCCGGGCGAGGGAACGCAGGTCACGCTGCGCTTGCCGCAGAGCACCAAGGCCCCGGAGGTCATCGACGTCGCGAAGACCGCACGAGGCATCCCGCCCATGCGCGTGCTCCTCGTCGAAGACGAAGACGGCGTCCGCCGTACCGCCGCCCGGCTTCTTCGCCGCGAGGGCCACGAGGTCACGCAGGCCGTCGACGGGCTCGAGGCGCGCGAACGCTGGATCGAGGAGGGACCCTTCGAGCTCGTGATGACCGACGTGGTCATGCCCCGGCTCGGCGGCATCGACCTGGTCAAGCAGCTCCGGGCACGCGGCATGGAGGCGCCGGTCATCCTCTGCTCCGGCTACGCGGACGAGCTCCGGGACACGGAGACCGTCGACGACCTCGGCGCGCGCTTCCTCGAAAAGCCCTACGACCTCGGCACGCTTCGCGAGGCGCTGCAGGAGGCGAGCGAGCTCCGGAAGGCACGGGCCTCGGAGGCGCCGGCGCCGGCCGTTGCTGGCGGCGCGGCGGTCTGAGAGCCTCGCGGACCGTGAACGCCTCCACCCTTCCCGCGACGATCCCGGCGCGACTCTTCCTCCAGGCCGAGCGTCAGCCGCACCGGCCCGCCTACCACGTGCGCGAGGGCGGGGTCTGGCGAGCCACGAGCTATCGTGACTACGCGGACGAGGTCCGGCGTGCAGCCCGCGCGCTCATGGCCCTCGGCTTCGAAGCCGGCGACAACGTGGCCATCCTCGGCTTCAACCGTCCCGAGTGGACCATCTTCAACCTCGCCGCCATGGCGGCGGGTGGCGCCGCGGCGGGCATCTACACCACCTGCTCGCCGGAGGAGGTGCAGTACATCGTGGACCACGCCGAGGCGCACATCGTGCTCGTGGAGAGCGAGCACCAGCGCGCGAAGATCGAGGCCGAGCAGCACCGGCTCCCGGGGCTCCGCCACCTGGTCACCATGCGCGGCGCTGGCGGCCATGATCAGGCGCTCAGCTGGGAGGACTTCCTCGCCAAGGGCGACGCCGTCACGGACGACGCCCTCGACGAGCGCCTCGCCTCCATCGCGCCGGACGGCCTCGCGACGCTCATCTACACTTCCGGCACCACGGGCCCGCCCAAGGGCGTGATGCTCTCGCACGCCAACGTCGCCTGGACCGCGGCCGCCGCCGTCGAC
>JBCCAW010000343.1:0-6394 GCA_039814655.1 Myxococcota bacterium
GCCCTTCGCCGCCGCCCGCCTCGCCGGCGCCCCCTTCGCCGGCGCTCCCTTCGCCGCTGCATTTGGGGCGCAGCTGCGCTAGCGCAGCTGCGAGCGCGTCCATGGGGTCCGGCCGGTCCAGGGCGAGCCCGAGGTCGCCGAGCCGGCCACTCGCCGCGGCGCGGGCGCAACCGAGCTGCGTTGCGACCTCGCCTGCGTCGCGTCCGAGCAAGAGCGCGCAGGCGCCGGGAAAGGTCACCTCCCGCACCAGCGCCTCGACGTGGTGCGCGGCGATGACCAGCTTCCCGGCCGCTCCGTCGACGGAACTCAGCCGCGTCTCCGCGGCCACGATGCCCTCGAGCCCCAGAGTGCGAGACGTGCTCGAGACCGTCTCCCGCGACGGGGTGGGTCCCTTCGTGTCCGTATGCATGGCCCCAGCCTCGTGCCGGGGTAACGTTGATCAACGTTGAAAACGTAATCCACCAACTTCATTCTATCGTCCACATGGCGGCGGACGGCGAAGCTTGGCTCGACGCGGAGGCGGCCGCGGCACTCCTCGGCGTAAAGCGGCGCACGCTCTACGCCTACGTGAGCCGCGGCCGCGTTCGCAGTCGTCCCGGCTCCCAGGGGCCCGGTCGGCGCTACGCCCGCGAAGATCTCGAGCGGCTGCGTGCGCGGAGCGCTGCGCGGCGGGGGCACGAGCCCGTGGCCGCGGCGGCGCTTCGCTGGGGAGACCCGGTGATCGAGAGCGCCGTTACGACGCTCTCCGCCGAGGGGCCGCGCTACCGGAGCCGGCTCGCGACGGAACTCGCCGCTGCCGGCGCGCGCTTCGAAGAGGTGACGGAGCTCCTCCTGACGGGCCGGCCCGGGGACCCGGCCTCGTGGAAGGAGGCGCGGCCGGGGCGCCGCCTTCGGCTCCCCCGGGGAACGCCTCAGCCGCTCGACGCGCTGGTGCTCCGCCTTGGCGCCCAGGCCATGGCCGACCCGCAGCGCTTCGCGAGCGCCCCGCCGGCGCGGCTTGCGCGCGCGCGGCGACTGCTCCGCGGGCTCGCCTGGGCGGCCGGCGAAGGCGCGCTGAGAGACTCGGTGGCCGCGACGCTCGCCGAGGCCTTCGGGCTCCGGGGCACGGCGCGGGAGCGCGCGGCCCTCGACGTGGCGCTGGTGCTCTCGGCGGACCACGAGCTCAACGCCTCGACCTTCGCAGCCCGCGTGGCGGCCTCCGCCGGCGCCGACGCCTACGGGGCGGTGGCCGCGGGGCTCGCCGCCCTCGGCGGCACGAAGCATGGCGGCGCCGTGCTTCGCGTCGCGTCGCTGTGCGGCTCCCTCGGCGACGCGGCCGACGTGCCGCGAACGCTGCAGGAGCGGCTGGCGCGTGGCGAGGGCCTCCCGGGTTTCGGCCATCCGCTCTACGCCCAGGGGGATCCGAGAACGCCGCCGCTTCTCGAGCAAGCCCGAAGGATCGGTGCTCGCCGCCGGCACGTCCGTACCGTGTTGGCCCTCGTGGACGCCGTCGAGCTCGTCGGCGCCGGAAAGCCCACGCTCGACCTCGGCCTCTACGCGCTCTCCCGGGCCCTCGGGCTGCCGCCGGGCGCCGGCGTCGTGATCTTCGCCGTCGGCCGCGCCGCGGGATGGCTCGCCCATGCCCAGGAGCAGGCGGATCAGGGCTACGCCATTCGGCCGCGGGCGCGCCCCCCACGCTGAAGGGGGGTTTTCAAGAGGACGCCCCCACGGAGCGTTTCGAGGGCCGGCGAGTTCGAGTCGTCCTCGCAGACTCGGGGCACTACTCGAAGGCCGTCGGTTCGTCCGCCGGCGCGGGCACCTCGACGCCGACGTGCATCCATTTTTTGAGCAGCGGCGCCAGCGCGAAGCAGATGGCCGCCGAGGCACAGGCCCCGAGGCCGATCTTGCCGAACACATCGCCGTAGACGTGCACCGTTTCGATGGGCGCGGGAATGGTGCTTACGTCGCCGCCGCCGTGCTCGACGCCGGTCAGCCCGGCGATGAGACCGGCGAGGTAGTTCGAGAAGGCCGTGGCCAAAAACCAGGCTCCCATCACCGTGCTCACGAGCGGCGCCGGCGAGAGCTTGGTGACCATGGAGAGCCCCACCGGCGAGAGGCAGAGCTCGCCGGTGGTGTGGAGCAGGTAGCCGAGGATGAGCATGCCGACGCCCACCATGCCCCGTGCGTCGGCGTTCTCCGCGCCCCACCAGAGCGCGACGAAGCCCAGGCCCAGCTGCAGCAGACCGAGGGCGAACTTGACGGGGGTGCTCGGCTCGAGGCCGCGCCGGGCGAGGAAGGCCCAGAGCAGCGTGAACACCAGACCGAAGATCAAGATGAAGACGGCGTTGACGGACTGGAACGTGCTCGCCGGAATCTCGTCCACGCGCTCGGCGAGGCCCATGCCCACGTTGTCCGGCGCCACGGTCCACTGGACCTCGAAGCCCGGGTCGTCCCCGTGGTCCCGGCGGAGTGCGTCGAGCTGGTCGAGGGTGAAGAGCGTGTCGCCGTTGCTGTAGCCGAGCTGCTCCTGCGTCGGGCTGAGCGTGAGCGTCGTGCCCAGCTGCGCTTCCGTCACCACCTCTTCCGCGAAGACGCGGTCGACGTTGCGGTCCGTGAAGGTGGTGATGGAGGACCCGGCTTGCTCGAAGAAGCTCCAGAAGAGCATGGAGAAGAAGGTCAGGATGAGCACCACGAAGAGGCGCTCCCGGGCCACCTTCTCCGAGCGGGCGGCGTAGAGGATGAGGTAGGCGAAGGCCGCGGCACCGAAGAGCGAGAGCACGGTCCCGGCGACCTCGTTCTTCTGCACGAGGAGCGCGAAGACCGGAACGGCCACGACGATGCCGAGGTACACGGCGTGGTCCGGCTTCATGCCGAGGATGCGCTTGCCCTCGACGTCTGCGGGTCGCGCGCCCTTGGCTTCGGGCAAGCCGCCGCGCCCGAGGGCGACGAAGGCGGCCGCGCCGGCACCCAGCAGAGCGCAGGCCACGAAGACGTTGACCGCCGTGTAGTAGACGTTGTCCGGGCGGAAGACGAGGAGCCCGCCGCCGGCGACGAGGGCGCCCAGCAAGATGAGGCCCTGGCTCAGCCGCGTGGGCATCACGAAGACGCCGAGGCCGAGCATCATACCGATGGTGGCGAGGCCGAAGCCGTAGTGCCAACCGAAGGTCTCGCCGACGTAGCCGCAGAGCAGCGGCGACATGGCCGCGCCCAGGTTGATGCCCATGTAGAAGATGGTGAAGCCGCCGTCGCGCTTCGGGCTGCCGGGCGGGTAGAGGCTGCCCACGATGGTCGAGATGTTCGGCTTGAAGAAGCCGTTGCCGACGATCAGCAGCGCGAGCGCCGTGAAGAAGGGCAGCTCGTCCTCGAAGGTCATCGTGAGGTGACCGGCGGCCATGAGGAGACCTCCGATGACCACGGCGCGACGCGCGCCCAGCAGCCGGTCGGCGAGGAGGCCGCCGACGAAGGGCGTCGCGTACACCAGCGCCGTGTAGGCGCCGTAGGTCTCGAAGGCGTCGCCGTCGCCGAGCCCGAGAAAGCCCTTCGTCATGTAGAGGACGAGCAGCGCGCGCATCCCGTAGTAGGAGAAGCGCTCCCACATCTCCGCGAAGAAGAGCGTGAAGAGGCCCGTGGGATGGCCGAAGATGGTGCGGTCGGGCTCGCCTCCGGGGGAGGCGGCGGCGGGAGAGGCGTCGTGGCTCATCGGCGGGGAGGTTTTCTCGCGCCGAAGGGGCCGCCAGGCAGGCGGCGCCGCGGCGCGAGCGTGACCCTTTCGAAACGCGGCGTCCCTGTCAACGGAACGCTTCGCTCAGCGGACGCGGTGCTCACCGGAACCGTGCTCGACGGACGCTCTGCTCACCGGAACCTGCTCAACGGACGCTTTGCTCAACAGACACCGTGCTCAACGCAAGCGTCTGCGTCGGCGGAACGCTCCCGGCGGGCTCAGGGACAGGGCGCGGCTTCGTTCCAGGCTTCGACGCTCTCGAAGAGGCCGTCCGGGGTCTCCAGCAGCGGCGCGCAATCGTCCTCCGCGTCCCGGTACTCGATGTAGCCCGTCCGCCTCCCGCAGCGGAGCAGGGTGACGCTCGTGCTTGGCTGCCGGAGGCACGTGGCGTCGCACCCGTCGCTCGTCAGCGCCGCTTCCCGGGTGGGGAACCGGGCGCGTCCGAGCGTCCAGTAGTCGTCGCAGGACGCGGGGGACTCGCTCGTGGGCGTCCAGTGCCGCAGGTAGCTCTCGCCGCTGCCGCAGGGCACGAGGAAGATCGTCAGGTCGAGGAACGCGCACTCCGGTCCCGCATCCCTCCCGAGGTCCGGCCCCGCGTCCACGAAGGCGTCGTCCTCTTGGCCCGCGTCGTCCTCTTCGCCCGCGTCCTCCTCTTGGCCGGCGTCCCCGAAGGCGTCCTCGTCCCCGGCGTCCGGAAGGGACGCGTCGTCCCGGCCGGCGTCGTCGGGGCCGCCGCCGGGTCCAGCATCGTCCCCGGCGCCCGCGTCCAGCCGCGTGCTTCCGGAAGCGCAGCCGAGCAGGAGGAGCGTGACGAGGGGAACGACCGCGCGCATGCGGGTTCATAGCACCTCGTGGGCGCGTGCGCGGCGGGCCTCGCGGCGTATGCCTGCTCCGTGACGGAGCGCCCGGCGACACCCCGCGAGCTGAGCGCTCTCCTCCGCCTCGCGGGGCCCTTCGCGTTTCTCCAGCTCGCCAACCACCTCCTCTCCGTCGTCTCCACGGGGATCGTCGGCCGCGTGGGCGAGGTGGCGCAAAGCGCCGTCGGCCTCGGCAGCTCGCTGTTTTTCGGCGTGGCCATCCTGGCCATGGGCTTCGTCTTCGGCTTCGATCCGCTCTTCGCGCAGGCCCTCGGCGCCGGGGAGCAGGGCGCCGCGCGGAGCTACGCCCGGCAGGCGGGCTGGATGGTGCTGCTCGCGGGCCTGCCCGTCGCCGCCGTGCTCGTCGGGCTCTCCTTCGGCCTCGCCGCCTTTGGCGTGGACGACGCCGTCGCGGCCGATACGCGCGACTACCTTCTGGCGCGGACGCCGGGGCTCTTGCCCTACCTGCTCGGCGGCGCGGCGCGGGGCTACCTCCAGGCGGCCGGGATCACGCGGCCTCTGCTCACCGCGGCGCTCGTGGCCAACGTCGTGAACGTGCCGCTCAGCGGGCTGCTCATCCTCGGCGACGAGGCGCTTCAGGCCGCGGGGTTCGCGGCCGTCGGCCTCCCGGCGCTCGGAGCGCTCGGCGCGGGCCTCGCGAACGGCGTCACCGGGGCGCTCATCGCGTGGGTGCTCCTCCGGGCGAGCGCCGCGGCCGGGGCCAGCGCGCTCCCCCGCGGGCGACCGAACATCGAGCTGCTCCGCCGCGCGGCGCGCATCGGGGCGCCGCTGGCCCTTCAGCTCTTCGCGGAGGTCTCGGCCTTCACGCTGGCCACGGTGCTGGCCGGGGGCTTCGGCGCGCGGGCCCTCGCCGCCCACAGCATCGCCCTCGCCTGGGCGAGCCTCACCTTTCAGGTCGCCGTCGGGCTCTCCGTCGCCGCGAGCGTCCGCGTGGGTCTCGCCATCGGGCGCGGCGACGTGAAGGGGACGCGCCAGGCCGGCTTCGTCGCGCTCGGGACCGGCGCCACCATCAACGGCGGCCTCGCGCTCGTCTTCGTGCTGCTCCCGGGCTCGCTGGCCCGGCTCCTCTCGGACGAGGCGGGCGTGGTCGCCGTGGCCACGCCCTTGCTGGTCGTGGCCGGCGCCTTTCAGGTGGTCGACGCGCTCCAGGGCGTCGCCGCCGGCGCGCTCCGCGGCGCCGGGGACACGCGCACGACCATGGTCGCGAACCTCATCGGCCACTACGCCGTGGGCCTCCCCGTCGGCCTCGCACTGGCCTACGCGCTGGGGCTCGGCGTCACCGGGCTCTGGTGGGGGTTGAGCGCGGGGCTCGGGAGCGTCGCGCTGCTCCTCACGGTCCGCTTCGCTCAGCTCTCAGGCCGAAGCATCGAGCGGAGCTAACCCAGGAGGCGCGCGCGCTCGGACCGAAGGGCCGTTGAGACGCTCGTTACTTCTGCCGAGGACGTTTCGTCGAGTCTGGTCTAATGACCGACGCTGGCGGCGCGAAGCAGCGAGCGCCACAGCGCGTCACGCCCTTCGCCGGTCTCGCTGCTGAAGCCGTGCACGCGGAGCTTGACCGGCGCGCCCACGGCCGCCAGCGCCAGCTTCCGCTCCTTCTTCGGGAGCTTGTCGAGCTTCGTCGCCGCGAGCAGCGGCCGTCGGTCAATGCTGCGGACGAACTCGAGGAGCTGGAGGTCGTCGTCCTCGAGGCCCCGGCGCACGTCGACGATGATGACCACGCCGCGCAGGCCCGGGCGGTCCCGGAGGAACCCCTCGATGAGCGGGCCCCAGCTGCGACGCTCGGCCTTCGAGCGCCGGGCGTAGCCGTAGCCGGGCA
>JBCCAW010000075.1:0-15258 GCA_039814655.1 Myxococcota bacterium
CTGTTGGGAATCGCGACTCATGGGCAACTTACCATGGACGAAATGCCCGGCACTTGCGCTAGCGGACCATCGGGTGGCGGCGCGCCATCAGGAGCGGACACTGCGTCCCCGACTCCACAGTCAACCCCTTATCCCCCACGGCCGAATCATCGAACACGGACCTGCAACCCGGGTTGATTGAAGGCTGTACTTTTGAGAGACAATCCCTTTGGATATCCGAAACGCATGCTCCGCCTTCTGCTGAGGAGTGGGTGGTATGCGGATCGACAGCAGAGTGTGGATTCGCTCCTTCGATTTTGGGGGGTCGAGATGGAGATGGCCTCGCTGGTCGAAATGTCGTCTTTCGCCGGGCTCGTGCTCAAACCGAGTGGAGGCGGAATGCTCTATGGGATTGCGTCTGAGCTTGTCGGGCGGGGCGAACTCTACTTCTACGGACCGTCGGATCTGGATCAGCAAAGCGCGGCTAGGAACACCGGAAACACAGAAGTAGCGGATGCGCTAGAAGCCGGGCGCTACGGGCAAAAGATCATCAGTGAGGAGTTTTCGTGCGACCTGTGCGCTGTTCTTCCGATTGCGCATACCTACACGACAGTGGGGGAGACCGTCTTTGCCTTGTCGGACGGGGGCGTGTACGGAACGACGATGGATGCAGTCTTTTTGATTGACAGTTCCGTAGGCGGTGCAGTTGGGGCCTGGATGCGTCGGCGGCCGGCACAGCTTGGTCAGCGGTTAGCTACGCATAGAAAGTGAACTTGAACGTCAGGGCGATAGTCCGCATGAACCGGCCCGACTTTACGCCACCGAAAGAAGATCCGTCGCTGGTTGAGCTTTGCTCAGCCAGGGTGGCAACTCGGCCAGCGGCCGCCGAGCCGCCGCCGATGAAGAGCAGAGCTCCAACACGCGACAGATCTCGGCGCGGAGCTTCGGCTGAGGACTCGTGTTCCAACCCGCGACGGATCTCGTTCGGCGGATCTCTTTCGGCGGGGGCGCATCACGCGATCTCCTCGAGGGACTCGAGGCCGTCGAGCCGTTGCGCGTGGGCCAGGATCGAGGCGTAGAGGCGGTCGATCGCCGCTCTGAAGGCACGCCGACGAAACACCTCCGAGAAGGTGCCAAAGGGCCGGATCGTGACGTAGTACTCGTCGGCGAAGTTCACGATGACCACGAGGCGTCGCTCGTCGACGGTGGCATCGAAGCCCCAGCCATGCGCCTCCCATGAATAGGTCTCGGACACGGCGAACCCTTCGATGGACAGCTGCTCGCGGAGATGGGCCGCCAACCCCTGCCTCGCTGGCTCGTCGCGCTCGAGCGTGGGCTCGGGCCACGTGGTTTCGTCCAAGGACAGCTCGATCTGCCGATGCATTCCGTTCAGTCCACGGGCGATAGTCCGCATGAACCGGCCCGACTTTACGCCACCGAAGGCAGATCCGTCGCTGGTTGAGCTTTGCTCAGCCAGGGTGGCAACTCGGCCAGCGGCCGCGGAGCCGCCGACGACGAGAGAGCTCCAACACGCGACAGATCTCGGCGCGGAGCTTCAGCAACCTCGGGCCGGGCCTCTCCGAGCGGCTTCGGGGCCTCCGGACACGCCTTTGGCGCCCTCCGGAAGTCGCGACCCGGCTTCGACGTCGACCCTTTCAGCACGCGCGACGCCACGTGTCCGTCCCGCCACGCCTCTTGACCGTCGCGGTACGGCTTCCCCGCTGACGGCCACCCCGCAGACGCGTCGCGACTCGCGCTCCCCGCCGAAAAACTCGTGTTCCCCGGCTCCAGAGTCACTTCCGCAGCTCCAGAAACGGCTCTTTAGCCGGGGAAGACCTCGCTCGCGGCGGGGAACGAGTCCCGCGCGGCCGGGAACGCGAGTCGCGCGGGCCCAGAGGCGTCTCGAAACGCGGGGAGCGAGAGTCTGGATGGTCGAGAGGCGTGTCGCGATGAGGGGCGGGTGGTTCTGCACCCGGGTCTTTCTTCTCCGGACCGCGCAACTCCGTCCCGGGACCCCCGAAACACGCGCCGACCCCCGCTGATGGGAGGTCGGAAAGGCCTGCGCCCCTCGAAGCCGCCCGTGTGGCGCTGGTACCTCCAGTGGTCCGCCATCGCCCGCGCGGTGATCGAACGCGCGCGTGCGGCTCGCGTGAAGCCCCTCGACGGAGCCCTCGTCCTCGTGGGTGCGCTAGCGGCCCCAGTGGCTCACGCCAAGCGCCGCGCAGATCTCTTCGAGGGCGCGCTCTTCCGCTTCGTGGAGCCGGCCGTCGGCCACGATGGCGATCTGCGCCGCGCGGACGACGAGCTCGGCGCCCGCCGGGTCGTTTCGCACGGCCCGGACCTTGCCCAACGCCAGCGGCCGGCCACGCTCCGGGTCCGCGAGCATCTCCTCCGCGAGGGCGCGAAAGGTCCGCCCGAGCATCACACGGTCGAGGCGCGCGAACTCCGGTTGGAGCGTCACCACCTCCGCGAAACGACGCACCTCGTCCTCGGCCACCTCCGCGTCGACGGTGGCTAACAGCGCGAAGGCGCCGGCGATGGCCTGGACCTGCGGCTCCGTGAGGGCGGCATCGAAAGCCGCCCAGGCGGCGCGGGCGTCGGCGATGACCTCCGGTCCCAGCCTCGTCATGGGCGACGTCTAGCACGCTCCCGCCGCTGCGGGCGCCCGCGAAAACGCTCGGGGGTCGGAGCCGCCGGCGCGTGGACCGATCCACACCGCCACCATCCGGCGCTATTCAAATGCACTCAGGTGCCTATGCTCGGCGCGCCTTCACCCAAGAGGACCCATGCACCCCTGGCACGACGTCTACGTGGACGAGCAGCTGCTCGCCGAAGCCCTTCCGGTCATCATCGAGGTGCCCAAGGGCAGCAAGAACAAGTACGAGCTGGACAAGGAGACCGGGCTCCTGAAGCTCGACCGCGTGCTCTACAGCGCCGTGCACTACCCGGCGAACTACGGGTTCATTCCCCGGACCTTCTGTGACGACGGCGATCCCCTCGACGCCCTCGTGCTCAGCCAGGAGCCCGTCCACCCCCTCACGCTCATGCACGCGCGCCCCGTGGCCGTGATGAAGATGCGCGACGAGAAGGGCCTCGACGACAAGATCATCGCCGTGAGCGCCGGGGACCCGCACTACGAGGACGTGAAGGACCTCCAGGACCTCCAGAAGCACGTCGTCCGCGAGATGAAGCGCTTCTTCGAGGACTACAAGACCCTCGAGAACAAGGAGGTCGTCGTGGACGAGCCCCTCGGCATCGAGGAGACCATGGCCACGCTCCGCGAGAGCATGGACCTCTACCGGAAGCTCCGCCGCGGCGAGGTCCGGGTCTCGAGCGACTGAGCGAGGGCGAGGTCACGGCGCGGCGAGCAAGCGCGGGGCGCGCCCCCCCGGGGGCAGCTACGCTCGCGGCGTGAGCCACGGCAACCCTTCACTCGCGCCCGCCTCCTCGAAGGAGCTGGAGCGCCTCGACGCGGCCCATGTCGAGGCCGAGCGGCGCGAGGCGGAGCGCACGCTCCGAGAGGCCCCCCGGGCGCTCCGGGAAGCGCCAGGCGCGGCGACGCACGTCGACTGGATCGCCGGCCGGCCCCGCGTGCTCGACGCACTCCGCTGCCTCGGGGAGCTCGCCGCGGACGTGAGCGGCGCGGTCTTTCGCGACCCGGAAGCCACGGAGGCGGGCTGGAGCCCCGGCGCCGAGCTCGCGGCCTTCCAGGCCGGGGACTACGCGGAGGCGCTGCTCCTCGGCGGACCGCTGCCGGATCCGGCGACGGAGGCGCCGCCCTTCGCCGCGCTACCCGCCAAAGCCGCCGCCGGCCCGTCTGCCGGCGCCGCGGCCGTGCGCGCCCTCGGCGAGGACGACGACCCGGAGGCCATGCTCGACGCGATCGTCGCCCTCGAGGCGCGGGTGTATGAACCGGCGCGACGGGACCCGCGGGAGAAGCTCGCGTTGGCCTTCCAGGATCCAGCGGGCGTCGTCGTGCTCGCCGAGACGCAAGGGCGCCTCGTGGGCTCGGCGCTCCTCGCGCCGCTCGAGCGCGTTCACGCCTTGGCCGGCGCGGACGACGATCCTCAGCGCGGCCAACGCAACACGGCCTACACGCTCGCCGTCACCGTGGACCCCGGGGCCCGCGGCCAGGGGCTCGGGCGCCGGCTCAAGAGCGCCGCCGTCGAGGCCGCCGCGCGGCTGAAGAGGCCCGACGGCCGGCCGCGCTACGCCCACGTGAGCGGCCGGAACCGCATCGGCCACACCCTCGCCATGCGCCGCATCAACGGCGCCCTCGGCGCGTACGAGCTCGCCCGCTACGAGGGTCAATACGGAGGCGAGGGCGTCGCGGCCTACTACCGCATGCCCGTGCGGGGCTACGCGCCCCGAGCTACGCCGCCGCTTCGCGCCGACTGGACCTTCGGCGAGGGGCGCCTGCTCGCGAGCCCGCCAGCGAGCTGGCGCTTGCGCTATCTCAGCGGGGCGCTCGCGGGGGCCGTGGCGAACCGCGCGCGCTGGGGGCGGAGTTTCCTGTCCGCGGGCGCGGCGCGTGCGGCGGCCTACCTTCGGGCGCAAGGTCCGCTGCCCGACGCCTCGCTCGCCTGCGCCGGCGACGAGGACGCGGGCCGGGCGTACCTTCGCGCCGCGGGGCACGACGCCTCCGTGCCGCTGCGCTCCCTTCACCGAGAGGCGGAAGGCGTGAGCCTCCCGGCGGCGCGCCCCGGCGACGCCCTCCTCCTCGACCTCGGTCCCGCGGCCGGCGTGCCGCTCGTGGCCGCGCTTCACCGTGGCGCGCCGGCGCACGACGCCGCGCCGGCCTTCGACGCGCTGGCCCTCGAGCGCGCGCACCACGTGCTGCGCGAAGCCGCAGGCCGCGACCGGGAGGCTCTCGGCGTGTCCCTCGCGCTGGCGCTCGTGCCCTTCGGCGCCGAACGCCGCGGCGCGTGGCTCCGCGTCGAAGGCGCGGTGTCGTTGGCCGCGGAGCTCGGGGAGCCGCTCGACGCGGAGGGCCGGCTGGTGTTGGCCCCGCCGCTCGACGCCGTGCCCGAGGAGCTCGCCTGCGTGCGCGAGGCCGTCGCGACGCGGCGCGAAGGAGACGGTGGATGAGCGACCATCCCTTTTTCTATACCTGGCAGGCGCAGCGCGGTGCGGCGCCGCTGGAGCTCGAGCGCGCCGAAGGCGTGTGGTTGCATACGCCCGAGGGCCCGGTGCTCGACCTCGGGTCCCTGACCTACCAGTCGAACCTCGGCCACGGGCACCCGCGCCTCATCGACGCGGTGCGGCGCCAGGCCGGCGAGCTCTGCGAGAGCGCGCCGCATGCGGTCTATCCGGCCAAGATCGAGCTCGCCGAGGGGCTCCTCGCGAAGGCCCCGCCGGGCTTCAGCAAGGTCTTCTTCTGCCTCGGCGGGAGCGACGCGAACGAGAACGCGCTGAAGATCGCGCGCCTCGTGACGGGCCGCTACAAGGCCCTCGCCCGCTACCGGAGCTACCACGGCGCCACGCTCGGCGCGGCGGCGCTGAGCGGCGACTGGCGCCGCGCGCCCATCGAGCCGGGCCCGCCGGGCATGATTCACGTGCTCGACCTCGACGAGTCTCTCGGCGACGCGCGCACGCAGATCCCCCGCGTGCTCGCCCTCGAAGAGAACGTGGGCGCGGTCTTCCTCGAGCCCGTGGTCGGCGCCAACGGCGTGCTCATTCCGCCTCCGGGCTACTTCGCCGAGGTGCGCGCGGCCTGCGACGCCCACGGCGCGCTCTTGGTCTGCGACGAGGTGCTGACGGGCTTCGGCCGGACCGGGCGCTTCTTCGCCCTCGAGCACCAGGACGCCATGCCGGATCTCATCACCTGCGGGAAGGCCATCACGGCGGGCTACGGCGTGCTCGGCGCCGTGCTCGTGCACGAGCGCGTGGCGCGGGTCTTCGAGGAGCAGGTGCTCGTCGCCGGGCTCACGCACTACGCGCATCCCCTCGGCGTGGCGGCGGCGCTGGAGGCGCTCCGCGTTTACGCCGACGAAGGCCTCGTCGAGCGAGCGGCGCGCCTCGAGGCGCCGCTCCGCGCGGGCCTGCAGCGCCTCGTGGAGCGCCACGGGCCGGCGACCGGGGAGCGGACGCTAGGCCTCCTCGCCGCCCTCGACCTGGACCTCGACGACGCGCGCCGCGAGCGCTTCGCCGCGGCGCTGCGCGCGGCGCGCGTGCATGCGCACCTGAAGGGCCCGCGCCAGCTCCGGCGCCCCGGCGCGGCGCTCGTGCTCAGCCCGCCGCTGACCATCTCCGAAGAGGAGCTGGCCGAGGGCTTTTCGCGCATCGACGGTGCGCTGGCGCAGCTCTAGCGCGGCGCTGCGCTCTTGCTGAGCGTGCGCGCGACGACGGCGGCGAGCTCCTTCGGGGTGAAGGGCTTGGCGAGGAAGGGAATGTCCCGAGACCCCTCGAGGGTCTCTTCCGAGTAGCCCGAGACTTGGACGATGGGCAGGCCGGGCACCCGGTCCCGGAGCGCCAGCGCGAGCTCCCCGCCGGTGCCGTCGGGCAGCACCATGTCCGTGACCGCCAGGTCCGGTGCCGCTTCGTCGACGAGGCGGAGGGCTTCGGCCACCGTCGCGGCGCCGCGCACCGTGTACCCCCGGCGCCGGAGGTGCCGGACCATCACCCGGCGCACGCCGTCTTCGTCCTCGACGACCAGGATCGAGCCGGAGGCCTTGGCGGGAACCGGCGGCGGTGGCCGCGACGAGGGCACCAGCACCGCGTCCGGGCGAACGGGCAGGAGCAGCGTCGCGCGCGTTCCCTGCCCGGGCTCGCTCTCGAGGAGCAGCCCGCCGCCGGCCTGGGAGACGACGCCGAGGGCCGCGGCGAGCCCGAGCCCGGTCCCCTTGTCCGGGCCCTTGGTGGTGAAGAAGGGATCGAAGGCCCGGGCCAGCACGTCCGGCGTCATGCCCTCGCCGTCGTCTTCCACGACCAGGGCCGCGTAGTCGCCGGGCAACACGCCGGCCTCGCTCGCTTGCTCCTCCGAGAGCGTGCGGGGCTCCGTATGAACCCGGAGCCTGCCGCCAAGGGGCATGGCGTCCCGGGCGTTGACCACCAGGTTGAGCACCACGTGCTCGATCTGGCCCTTGTCGGCCAGCACGGGCTGCGCGTCGCCTTCGCTCGTCCGCTCGACGCGAATGGGTGCGCCGGTGAGGCCTTCGATGATGCGCTCGAGGTCATCCACGAGCCGAGGCAGCAAGAACACGTCGGCCTGCACGCGCTGCCGGCGCGCGTAGGAGAGGAGCTGCCGCGTGAGGCGCCGGGCCCGGAGCGCAGCGCCGCGAATGGGCGCGAGCTGCGCCACGGCCTCCTCCAGCGTCGTGGCCTCGTCGCCGAGCTCCACGTGGGAGAGAATGGCCGTCAGCAGGTTGTTGAAGTCGTGGGCCACGCCGCCCGCGAGGCGCCCGAGGGACTCGACGCGCGCGGCGAGGGCGAGCTGGTCCGCGGCCCGGCGCCGCTCGGAGATGTCGGCGGCGATGCCGCTGATGGACTCGACGGAGCCGTCCCGGCCGCGCCGCGCAACGGCATGTTCCCGGAAACTCCGCTCTACGCCGTCGTCCCCGGTCACGCGGTACTCGTGCGCGCAGCGGTCATGGCGGCCGGCCATCATGCCGGCGTAGTTGGCGAGATACGCCGCTCGGTCCTCGCGATGGAGGAGCTTTGCCGTCTCGTCGGCCGTTGTCTCCGGCGGCGGCGCGGCGACGCCCAGCACCTCCTGCGTGCCGCCGGTGAAGGTGAGCCCCGTCTCCTTCGACCAGTGCCAGGCGAACATGCGCGCGGCGTTCAGGGCGAGCTCGAGCTGCGTGTCCCGCTCCCGCTCACGGCGCTTGTTTCGCAAGGCGTCGAGCTCGGCCACGAAGCGCGGGCTCAGAAGCAGCAGCGCCGTCTCGAGGGCCTCGGCGTCCTCGAGTGGCCCCGTGTGGAGAACGGCGAGCGTTCCCATGGGATGTCCGCCCGGTCGCCGGAGGGGCACGCCCGCGTAGCTCTCGAGCCCCAGCTCCTGCGCGTGCGGGTCGTCCGGGAACTGCGCGGCCGCATCGCGCTTCACGAGGAAGGGCTCGCCGCGCGCGCAGACCTCGGCGCAGGGCGTTCCGGCGAGCGCATACTCGAAGGGCGCCGCGACCTCTCCATCGGCTACGACCCATCGCGCGCGCGCCACCTCTGGCTTGTCCCGGCGCTGAACGCCGAGGAGCGCGAGCTTCGCGTCGAAGAGCGTCGCGAGCCCGGTGAGGAGCGCGAGGATGGCCTCCTCCCCGCTGAGCGCCTCCGTGCGCTTCAGCAACGTACGGAGCCCGCGCAGGAGCGAGCCCGCGGAGGAGCCCTCCGAATCTCCGTCGCCGCTAGGCATCGAGCAAGGACGATACCAGGCTTGCCGCGTCGTCCCCCCGCTGCGCGAAAGAAGCTCCTGTGGCATGAGGTGGGCCATGAGCGAGCTGGGGGTGAAGGGCGTGCGCGCCCTGGGCGAAGGCTTTTGGAACCTGCGCGGTTCCTTTCGCGTGGGACCGCTGGACGTCGGGAGCCAGGCGTCGCTCGTGCGCCTCCAGTCCGGCGCCTTCGTGCTCCTCGACACCATCGCGTTTTCGGATGCGCAGCGGCGTTTCATCGAAGACACGGCGGGCGACGCGCTCGAGGCCGTGCTTCACCTGCATCCCTTTCACACGGTGTTCGTGGAGCGAACGACCGAGCGCTTCCCGGGTCTCCAGCACTTCGGCACCGCACGTCATCGCGCGAAGGTCCCACAGGTGCGCTGGGAACCGCTCGGCGCCGAAGACCCGGCGCTTCACGCCCGCTTCGCGGACGATTTCACCTTCTCCGTCCCGCGGGGCGTGGACTTCGTGCCGTCCAACGAGAACCTGCACTTCGCGTCCGTGCTGGCGCTTCACCGGGCCTCCGGCGTGCTGCATGTCGACGACACCTTCAACCTCCAGCAGGCGCCGCGCATGCTGCGGCGCCCTGGCGACGTGTTCGTGACGCTGCATCCCACGCTCCCCTTCGTGCTCGAGCCTCGACCCGGTGCCGCCGGTGCCTTCCGGGGGTGGTCGGAGGAAGCGCTCGCGCTCGCGGATGGAGCGGCGCATCTCGTCGCCGCGCACGACGGCGTGCTCTCGCCCTCGGCGGGAGAGCCCTCGGTGCGCGCGCGCCTCGCGCGGGCCTTCGGAGCCGTGGAGCCGGTGCTCCGCGTCCATGCGCTCCGCCACGGGTGAACCTTGCCTCCCCGTGCCTCCCCGTGCCGACCCGTGCCTCCCCTTGCCTCCGCGCCCGGTGCGCGCGATGAGGGGCCCATGAGCAAGCTGCGCCCGGACCTCGAGGCGGCCCTCGAGGGCCTCGAAGACGGCGCGACCATCGCCGTGGGCGGCTTCGGATTGAGCGGCAACCCGGAGGCGCTCATCGAAGCCGTGCGTCGCAAAGGCCCCAAGAACCTCACGCTCGTGAGCAACAACGCCGGCGCGCTCGGGCGAGGTCTCGCGACCTGGCTCGAAGACGACCTCGTCGCGAAGATCCTCTGCACCTACGTGGGCACGAACCAGGATCTGCACGCGCGCATGGCCGCCGGCACCATCGACGTGACCATCGTGCCCCAGGGCACCTTCGTGGAGCGCATGCGGGCCGCGGGCGCCGGTCTCGCCGGGTTCTACACGCCTACGGGCGTCGGGACCGTCGTCGCCGAGGGCAAGGACACACGGGAGTTCGACGGCCGGACCTACGTGCTCGAGGAGGCGCTCCCCGTGGACTTCGCCCTCGTGCGCTGCCGCGTGGCGGATCCCTTCGGCAACCTTCGCTTCTACCGGACCAGCCGGAACTTCCAGCCCGCCATGGCCATGGCGGCAAAGGTGGCCATCGCCGAGGCGGAGACCGTGGTGCCGCTCGGCGGCCTCGATCCCGACGACGTGCATCTCAGCGGCGCTTTCGTGCAGCGCGTCGTGCACGTGCCCGAGCACGAGGACGTCATCGAGTTCCGCACCGTTCGTGAACCGGCCGCGGGTGAGCGCGGCGAAGGCAAGCGGGGAGCCTGATGCCCTGGACACGCGACGAGATCGCGGCGAAGGCCGCGTGCGAGGTCCCCGAAGGGGCCGTGGTCAACCTGGGCATCGGGGTGCCGACGCTCGTCGCGGGCCATCTGCCTCCGGGCAAGGCCGTGTGGCTCCAGAGCGAAAACGGCCTGCTCGGCATGGGGCCCTTTCCCTACGCCGGCGAGGAGGACCCGCAGCTCATCAACGCGGGCAAGCAGACGGTCACGGTGCTCCCCGGCGGGGCCACCTTCGACTCGGTGACGAGCTTCGCCATGATCCGGGGCGGCCACGTGGACCTGGCCATTCTCGGGGCCATGCAGGTCGCCATGAACGGCGACCTCGCGAACTGGTCCATCCCCGGGGGCAAGACCATGGGCATCGGCGGCGCCATGGACCTCGCGGCCGGCGCGCGGCGCATCGTCGTGCTCACGGACCACGTGACGAAGAAGGGCAAGCCCAAGCTCGTGGCCGAATGCTCCTTCCCGCTGACGGCCGCACGCGTGGTCGACCGGGTGATCACGGACCTCGCGGTGCTCGACTGCGCCGGCGAGGGCTTTCGCGTCGTGGAGCTGGCGCCCGGCGTGAGCCTGGAGGAGGTCGGCGCCGCCACGGCGGCGCCGCTCACGTGAGCGGGACCACTCCCTACTCGGGATCCGTTTTCGAAAGGACCCTGAGTAAAGAGACAGGCCTCGAGCGAGCGCGCAGCGGTTATCGCCGGGTCTAGGGCTCGGCGCGTAGTGCATCGAGCTGGGTCCGTGCGTCAGCTGCACGATGGAAGTCGCCATGGTCGCGCAACAGACCTTCGAGGGTCCGGCGCGCACTCGCCCGGTCTCCGCAGCCCAGCCGGCTTTGCGCGAGCCAGAAGAGCACGTCAGGGCGACGGGCTCCGAGGTCGTCGCGGCGGAGGAGCGCCCCAAAGCGCCGTCCCGCGACGCACGGCCGCTCCGCCCGGAGCGCGGACCAGGCGGACCGGAAGGCCTCGTCCACGGGCTTGCGATCGGGACGCGGGGCCGCGGCCATGGCCAGAGGCGTCGCGGGGCCGGCCTCCGGGGGCGGGCTCGGTGAGGTCTCGGCGGGGGGCGCGGGCGACGCGGGTACCGACGTGCGCGGCGGCGATGGCTCGACTGGCGTGAGCCGCCGTGGCGTGTCCGCGTCCGTCTGCTCTTCGACGCGAAGGGGCGCCAGAGCGAAGGCGACGGCTCCACTCAACGTCAAAGCCGCAGCAAGCATCAGCGTCGAGCGTCGTCGCCTGCGCGGGCGGGGGTGTACGGAGGTGCGCGCGGCAGCCTCGAGGCGAAACCGCATCGCGTCATGCGCCGCCGAATCCAAGGGCTCGGCCTCGCCGAACCAGGCGCGCACCTCGTCCGCTTCCTTCACAGCCTCCTGGCACCGAGCGCAGACGGAGAGGTGCGACTGCACTTCCGTATCGTCCAGGTCGCCCTGCCCGAGGCAGCGTCGGACGACGTCCCGCCTCATGATCGTGAGCCCTTCTCGCCCAGCACCTGCTGGCGGATCGCCTTTCGCGCCTTGGAAACACGCTTCCAAATGGCAGCCTCGCTCGTTTCGAGCGCCTGGGCCGCCTCCGCCGCCGAGAGCCCCTCGAGTTCGCACAGCACGAAGGCCTCACGGAGCGGCGCGGAGAGCGCCCGAAGCGCCAAGTTCGCGTGTTCGAGCAAGTCGCGCGCGTCGAGTCGCTGAGGCTCCGTGGAGCCTCGAGGGGGCAGCGACCGAAGCGCGGCCCCGAGGCGGCGGCGCCGGGCAAAGCTCCGTCGCTCGTGCCGCGCCACGTTCGTTGCAATGGCGAAGAGCCAGGTGTTCACGCTGGCCCGCCCGTCGTACACGGCCTTGCCGCGGGCTACCTCGATGAAGACCGCTTGGACCGCGTCCTCCACGGCGTCCTCGTGAACGAGGCGCCGGAGGTAGCGCGTGACGCGGGGCTGAAAGCGGTCGAAGAGTGCGCCGATGGCGGCCGGGTCTCCCGCGGCACAGGCACGGGCCAGCCCTTCGTCGCTCAGCGCCGCAAGCTTCGGACTACGCGTCGAGCGGGTGCGCATGGGGAGCACTTGGCTCATCGCCAACCCGGACCCTCCCACGCGAGACCGAGCGTCGCCGCGACGGACGCGCGAGGCCTTCCCGCGAAGAAGGCAAGTCGTGCGCGGGACCCGAGGTGCAGCTGAAGCGTTCCTCGCAGGGTAAAGCTGACCCGGCTCGTCGCCTCGAGAAAAGGCGCCAGCTGCAGTGACCGAGGGTCCGCGCCCTCAGGCATCGACGCTTCGCTCCTCGCCGGGTTGTCTGCGGTTGCCGCTTCGCTCGGTTCCATCGTCTCGTCGGGCTCGTCTTCGTCGGGTTCCATCGTCTCGTCGGGCTCGTCTTCGTCGGGTTCCCCTTCGTCGGGTATCGAAGGGTCTAGCGCCGGGTCCTCGGCTGGATCCCCGGGCGCGTCGGCGCCCGCGCCGTTCGTCGCGATGTCCGACGGGTCGGCGTTCGTGGGCCCGCTTCGCCACACCAGCGCAAAGCCGGCGCCGCCCCCGACTTCTACGCGCGGCCGGCCGTCGGCCCGTCGTGAGGTCCAGGAGGCACGGAGGCTTGCGTAGAGCGCGGCCACGTCTCTGGCGCGCGGGCTCGGGTCCCCTTGGCCACCCAGCGCGAGGCCGAGCACAGCCGCACGTGACACGCGAACCGCCCCGAAGAGCTCGAGCCCCCACGCTGGGCCTGCGCCGACCTGGCCAGCCACGAGGCCGCTCGCTCCGGCGGCGAATCCGGCCGCGGATCGCGGACGAAGAGCGTCGTCGGGCGCGGGAAGGATCTCGGCGTTCCTCGGCGGCGGAGGAGCGAGAGCTGGGGCGTTGGGGGCCGCGGCTACGCCGCCGCTGAGGGGCATCAGCCAGCTCTCGAGCCACGCGCCGGCCTGGGCCAAGGAGCTGGTTCGGTGTGTGGCCTGCCTTGCGCCTCTCCGATAGCGAAAGAGGTAGCCTCCCGAGGACACGGCGAGGGTTACCCGTGCCCCTTCGCAGGCGCTGGGTGGCGCCGCGCCGAGCGGGCCCGAGGCGAGCTCCGCTCGTAGCGTCGACACGGCGGCTTCGGGGCCGTGGATGGTCAAGGCGGTGAGGCATGAGCCGCCGCTCCGGACCCGGGGCCCGGGCGCCTGCGCCGAGACGCGGCCGGCCAACCCCGGCCAGAGCATCGCGAGCAACACGCCGGCGCAGAAAAGCCGACGGGTGGCGTGGCGCCCGGACATCAGCTCAACGGGGGTCCTCCGGCGGCTCGACCCGCGAGGCACTCTCGTCGTCGTCGTCGTCGTCGTCGTCGTCGTCATCGTCGTCGGCGTCGTCATCGTCGGCGGCGTCGTCATCGTCGTCATCGTCGGCGTCGTCATCGTCGGCGTCGTCGTCATCGTCGGCGTCGTCGTCATCGTCGTCGGCGTCGTCGTCTTCGTCGGCGTCGTCGTCGTCATCGTCGTCGGCGTCGTCGTCATCGTCGGCGTCGTCGTCATCGTCGGCGTCGTCGTCATCGTCCTTGGCGTCGTAGGTATCCGAGCGACGGCTGGACATCATCGCGCCGCTTAGCGCGTCGAGCGTGATCTCAGCGAAGGCCTCGCCTTCGAAGACGACGACTTCGTACGAGGGCTGCCCGTCCGTCGACGGCTTCAGACGCAGCAAGGACCCCGGGACCTCGTCGAGAGCGAGCGCGAGCGCCTCGCGCACTCCCAGCCAGCCCTCGCGGGCGGGCGTGGCCTCAACGTCCCGCTCGATGAGAAGCGGTGTGCCATCGAAGGCGTCGAGACGGATCTCGGTCCGCTCGCCGAAGTCTTCGGTGGTGAGCTGCCATGAAACCTGGTTTGGGCCTACGTCGAGCTCGACGCCGGTCACGACGCCGTCCGGAGCAAGGGCCTCGGCGAGCTCGAGCGCTCGCGCACCTTCGATCACGTCTTCGAGCAGGAGCTCCGCTTCTGCGACGCCAAGAGCGCTGGGCTCGTCGCTTGCACAGGCCGCGAGACCTCCCACGAGGAAGGCGGCGGCTCGCCAACCAGTCCTTCGATGTATCATTTCGTTTCCCTTTCTCCTCCGGGGCCTTCCCGGCGGTCTAGGGGATGTTTCCCGGCCAACGCGCATCCTGACCGGCTTTCTTTCCGGGGCCAATCCAGTCCGCTTGGCAGCAAAGGTGTACGGGCGCTGCGCCTCCACACTTGGGGGCGCACACATTTGCACATATTGCGCACCTCCTCGGCGCACATACGGTCTGCACCTTCTCCCCATGAGGCGTCTCGTGGCGCCTCCCTTCGAAGAGTGTGGAGAGACCATGAGAAATGTGCACCACCCCTGGGGTCAGCTCGCGACGCGCGTCGGCCTCGCGTTGCCTCTCGCCCTCGCCTGTGGCGACGGCGCATCGAGCCCGATGGAAGACGGCGGGACACTCGCCGGAGATGCCGCCGCGGACCTGATGGTCGGCGACGAGGGCGTCGAAGCTTCGCCCAACGAATGCGATGAGGCCCTCGTCGACCCTGCGCTCTTCGCGCAGCTCGACGGTTTCGAGGGCGCGGGTCCTTGCGGTGCTGCCGGCGCCACCCTGACCGGGAGCTTCACTAACCTCGACGGCCTCTCGCTTCAGAAAGTGAGCTTCTTCACCGGGGAAGAGACGACCGTGGAGCCGTGTATCGAAGCGCTCTGCGACGCGGACTTCGCCTATGTCGCCGTCAACAACGGGCAGCATTGGGAGTACCAAATCGGGCCACCCAACGCGGACCCCTCCATCAGCCTGTTCAAGCTTCGCCTGGTCCCCGAGGCGGCCAACCCCGCGGCCGGCGACATCGACGAGCTCGACCTCGCGACGTCCTGCGTCGCTGCCTACGACCAGTATCTGGCGGACCCGGACACGGGCACCACCACGGAGCCCAGCGGCGCCTGCTTCAACGGCATGGGCGGGGGCGGCGCGCCCTTCTTCACCGGCTTCGACGAAGGGGTCGAGGTGCCGGTAAGGCGCCTCGCGTGCGTCGGCACGAACGGTTGCTCCGTCAGCGGCACCACGTTGCATGGGAGCAGCGAAGCCGCCGTGCCGGACCCCTGGGGAAACCCGGCCTACCTCTTCCCGGACACGGGGGACGGTGACTACAAAGGCGAGGTCGGCGGCGACGGCATGATGGGCGCTTTTCCGACGGGCCCTCGACAACCTGCTGAGCAACGCCGACAAGTACAGCGACGACGAAGGCTCTCCGGTGGAGCTGCGAGCCCGTATCGATGATGCGGAGCTCATTGTCATCGGGCGCGACGAGGGC
>JBCCAW010000597.1:0-3719 GCA_039814655.1 Myxococcota bacterium
CGCGCTCGACCCCTCCGGACTCACGGGCTCGGACCCGACGGCGAACAAGGCGCGGGGCGTCGCGGATCTCGGAAGCTCCGGGGAGCGCGGGACGCGGATTGCGGCGATGATCTGGCCTCCTGCGCCGTACGTCTGGCCATGAGCCCACGGCGCCCCCAGGGCGTGCGCCTCCTGCTATCGTCCGCCCGTGACCGAGCAGTTGCCGGAACGCATCGGCGCATTCCAGGTCGAGGGCGTCGTCGGACGCGGCGGCATGGGGATCGTCCTCCGAGCAGCGAGCCCCGACGGCGATCCCGTCGCCATCAAGCTGCTCCACGAGGACCTGGCAACCGGGGACCCGGGCATCCTCCGGCGCTTCGAGCGCGAGGCCGCGATTCGCCTCGAGCATCCCAACGTCGTCCGCGTCGTGGACGCCGGAAGAAGCGAGGCAGGCCGCCGCTACATCGTCTTCGAGCTGCTCGAAGGTGAGCCGCTCGACGTCCGCCTCGCGCGGGAGAAGACGCTCTCCCCGCGGGCGCTCCACGACCTGCTCCTGCAGATCGCAAAGGGGCTCGAAGCCGCGCACGCCGAGGGGATCGTTCACCGCGACCTCAAGCCCGGCAACGTCTTCTGGTGCCGCGACGGCACGGTGAAGGTCCTGGACTTCGGCGTGGCGCGGCTGAAGCAGCGCTCGAACCTCACCATGACGGGGACGATCCTCGGCACGCCCGCCTACCTCTCGCCCGAACAGATCAAGGGCCGCGACGACGTGGACGGGCGCGCCGACCTCTGGAGCGTCGGCGTCATCGGCTACGAGGCGCTCACGGGGCGCCTGCCCTTCCAGCAGGACGCCACCTACGCGATGCTCATGAGCATCCTCCTCGAGGAGGCCACGCCCCTCGACCGCGTGGCACCGGGAGCGCCGCCGGAGCTCGCCAGCATCGTCGAGCGATGCCTCCAGAAGGACCCCTACGCTCGCTTCGCCGACGCGCGGGCTCTCCGCGCCGCGCTCGAGCAGGTGCCCATCGAGCACCTCGGTGCGCTCTCGCGTCCCCCGCCCTCCGTCGGCAAGAGCGCCGAGCTGCCCATCGATGAGCAGCGCGTCGTCGCCGTCGTGCTGGCGCGGGAGGTGCTCGAGCGCCGCCGCGCCGCCGCCGCCATCGAGCGCCAAGGCGGCGTCGCCGTCCCCATGCGCGAAAACGTGGTGGGCATCTTCGGCAACCAGGCCTGGCACGGGGACGAGGTCGTAAAGGCCGTGAACGCCGCGCTCGCCTGCCGTCCCTTCAGCGCGCGGGTAGGGGTGGGCGTGGGCCGCGCCGTCGGCGCCGGCATGGGCGCCGGCGTCTCCGGCGAGGCCGTCGAAGCCGCCGACCGGGCGAGCGAGCTGCCCCTCGAGGGCGTGGGCGTGCTCCAGAGCGCCGCCCCCGCCATCCGTGCCTCGCACAAGACACGCCCCATCCCCGGTCGGGCCGACCTGGTCGAAGTGGTCGCCGAGGAGGAGCAGCGCACGAGCCACCTGCCCTTCGTCGGACGCGATCGGGAAGTCGAGCAGCTTCGCGCCGCGTGGGCGAAGGCCACGGAGGGCCCGCGCCTCTTGGTACTTCGGGGCCCCCTCGGCATGGGCAAGACGCGCCTTCGCCGAGCCTTCGAGCAGGAGCTCCGCGAGGAGGGCGTCGCCGTCCTCGGCGCCCGCGCGGATCCTGCGCATCGCGCGCGCGTCCTCTGGCTCCTCGGCGAGGTGATCCGTCGCGACGTGGCCGCCCGCTTCCCTGAGCGGCCGCTGGCCGACGCCCTCGAGGCGCGTGTACGCGAGGTCTTGCCCTTCGATGATCTCGGCGTCGACGGAGGAGGCGTGCTGGCCGAGCACCTCGGCCTCGGCGGCACGGAGACCTTGAGCCTCGAGGCGAGCTCGGCGGACCCACAGCTCATGGGGGACATGGTTCGGCTCACCGTCGAGGACTACCTCAGCGCGCTCATGGAGCGCGGGCCGACGTTGCTCGTCCTCGAGGACGCTCAGTTCTGCGACGAGGAGACCCTCGAGCTCGTCGACGGGCTCATCGACCGCGTGTCCACGGCGTCGCTGCTGGTCATCGTGGTGGAGCGAAGCGGCGGGGCCCAAGGCCTCGCGAGCCGCTTCGCGCACTGGGACGACGTGGAGACCCTCGACGTCGGCGGGCTCCCGGCCGAACCGGCGCGCGCGTTCGCCCGTTCCATCGGCGGACGGAGCCTGGCGGACGAAGTGCTCGGGACCATCGTCCAGCGCGCGGAAGGCAACCCGCTCTTCGTCGAGCACATGGTGATGGCGCTTCGCCACGACGCGGGCGCGAGCGGCGCTGAGGAGGCGCCGCTTCCCATTACCGTCGAGGCTGCGGTGCAAAGCCGCCTCCAGCAGCTCGCCGAGGTCGAGCGCGAGCTCCTCAAGCGGGCGAGCCTCTTCGTCCCGACCTTCGGCCTCGCCGAGCTCGAGGCCGTCGGCGTGACCGATCCGGGCCCGGGCATCGCCACGCTACTCGACCGAGGCGTCTTCGAGGAGCGTGAGGTGGGCACGTCATCCGTGCGCACCTTCGCCTTCCGGACGGACCTCGTGCGGGAGGTGGCGGGCCGCATGCTCACGCCCGAGCTCCGGAGGTCGCTCCACGGCTCGGCGGCCGACGTGCTCGCGCGAGGCCCGCACGTGGACCCGGAGCGCGTCGCCCGGCACCTCGAGGAGGCCGCGCGCCAGCGCGAAGCGTCACGATGGTACGCGCGGGCCACCCTCGAGAGCTCGTCCCGCGGTGACTTCGGCAGCACGCTGCGTTGCAGCGCCCGGGCGCTCGAGCTCGGGGTACCCGACGATGCGCTCTTCCGTGTCTGCTTCCTGCGCGCCGACGCCTTACGCTTCCGCGGCTCGGCCGATCAGCGAAGCGAGGCGCTTCAGCAGGCCATGGCGGCGGCGCGGTCCGACGCGGACGTGGTGCGCGTCATGGTCGAAGAGGCGGCCCACCACCTTCGGACGGGCCGGGTGCACGAAGGGCTCGCGCGGGCCGGAGCCGCCGTGCGCGCGGTGCGGAAGCTCGAGGCGCCGGTGCTCCGGGCTCAGGCGCATGCGCGTCATGGGGAGGCGCTGCTGCGGGCGGACCGGGGGAAGCAGGCGGAGGCCGCCTTCGACCGGGCCGAAGCCGCGCTCGAAGGGGCGCCCTCTCCCCACGTTCAGGCCCTCGTGGCCGGCTACCGCGCGCATCTCTTCAGCTCCCAGGGACGCCTGGGGGAAGCCCTCATCGAGCGGCGTCGCGCGATCGCTCTTTTCGAGAGCGCCGGGGACCTTCGGCGCGCGGCGCCGAACCAGGTGAACCTCGCGAACCTCCTCAACCAGTACGGCCGCTACGCGGAAGCCGAGGCCGCGCTCCGGCGCGCCTCGGAGATCTGCCGGCGCGTCGACAACCGAAGCGCCGAAGGGTACGCGCGGGTGAACCTCGGCTATTCGCTGCTGCAGCTCGTGCGCATCGACGAGGCCCTCGGCGAGCTCGAAGCCGCCAGCGCCGCGGCCGAGCGTCTCGACGACGCCAACCTCGCCGCCTACGCGACCCTGTACCGCGCCCGCGCCCACGTCGTGGCGGGGGACGCCGCGAACGCGCGTGCCGTGGCGGAAGGGCTTCTCCAGGACGGGGCCACCGCGGCCACCGCGACCCTCGCCCGCGCCATCGCGGCCCGTGCCGCGCTGGCCGAGGGCGACGTCGAGCAGGCCTTCGCGTACGCGAGCG
>JBCCAW010000400.1:0-5547 GCA_039814655.1 Myxococcota bacterium
AGCGCCTCCTGACTCAGCGACTCCAGGTCGCGCGAGAGCAGCAAAACGGCCTGGCTCACGGCGGTGAACTCCATCGTCCCGGCGCTCCTGGCCGGCAACACGGTGCTGCTCAAGCACTCGGACCAGACGCCGCTGGTGGCCGAGCGCTTGAGCGCGGCTGCGGCTTCGGCAGGGCTCCCGGCCGGCGTCTTCGCGCACGTGCACGCTTCCCACGCGGCGGTCGCCCGACTGGTCGCCGACCCGCGCGTCGCACACGTGGCCTTCACGGGCTCCGTGGAAGGCGGCCGGGCCGTGCAGGCGGCGGCGCGGGAGCGCTTCATCGGCGTGGGCCTCGAGCTCGGCGGCAAGGACGCGGCCTACGTCCGGGACGACGCCGACGTGGCGCACGCCGCGGCGACGACGGCGGAGGGCGCCTTCTACAACGCCGGCCAGAGCTGCTGCGCCATCGAACGCATCTACGTGCACGAAGCCTGCTACGGCGACTTTCTCGAGGCCTTCCTGGCCGAGGTGCGTGGCCTCGTGCTCGGCGATCCGCGGGACCTGGCGACGACGCTCGGGCCCCTCGTACGCGTGCGGAACGCGGAGGCCGTGCAGCGCCAGGTGCACGCCGCGGTGGCCGCCGGTGCGACGGCGCACCTCGAGGCGAGGGACTTCCCGGCCAGCGAGCGCGGGCTCCCCTACCTCGCGCCGCAGGTGCTCACGGGCGTGAGCGACGCGATGGAGCTGATGCACGAAGAGACCTTCGGGCCGGCCATCGGCATCGCGCCGGTGAAGGACGACGCGGAGGCCCTGGCGCGCATCAACGCGAGCCGCTACGGGCTCACGGCCGCGCTCTTCACGGCGGACCTCGATCGGGCCGAGGCGCTCGCGTCGACGCTCGAGGTGGGCACGGTCTTCGCCAACCGCTGCGACGCCCTCGACCCGGAGCTCGCCTGGGTGGGCGTGAAGGACTCCGGGCGCGGCTGCACGCTGAGCGCCCTCGGCTTCGGCGCCTTCACGCGGCCGAAGAGCCTGCATCTCCGAGCGCGTTGAGCTCCCTTGCGCCGGTCAACGGTCGCCGCGGGCGCGAGAGTCTGCGTGGGCCGCCCGGAGAAAGAGACCGGCCAGACACGCGAGGTCCAGGGCGACGATGGTGATCGCGGCGAAGGTCAGAAAGAGGCCCAAGCAGTGGAGGGTCAAGAAGCCTCCGCTGCCGCCCTGACCCACGACGCGAAGCAGCGCCCCGCATTGGGACTCGGTGAGCGTCTCGACCGCCAGGCCCGCGACCGCGATGGAGCCCACGCCGGCGACGGGCACGGCGAGGCGCTGGTACCAGCGCCCGGCCCCGACGGCGAGGAAGGTCAGGAGCAAGACCCCCGACGCCACGAGGAAGGCGACGACCGCGGCGCGTTCCACCGCGCCTACTCCGCGGGCTCAGCGCGGGACGCGGCCCGGGCCCGGAGATCCCGGCTCGTCTCGCCGCCGCCGGGCGCCCAGCCGGGCGGCATGAGCAGGTAGCCCAGCTTGTCGCGCCAGCGCTCGGCCCGCGCGACGTCCCGGAACATGGCGGCCCATTCGTGAAAGGCGATTGCGATGGGGTTGTAGGTCGCGAGGTTCTTCCGGATACCGTAGCGCGGCGTCGCTTCCTCGGCCTGAAAGGTCCCGAAGAGCCGGTCCCACACGATGAGAATCCCGGCGTGGTTCCGGTCGAGGTAGAGGTCGTCGCTCCCGTGGTGCACGCGGTGATGCGAGGGCGTGTTGAGCACCGCTTCCAGCGGGCCGAGGGAGCCAATGGTCTCCGTGTGAATCCAGTATTGGTAGAGCAGGCTCACGGTCTGGGCGACGAGGATCATGCCCGGGTGAAAGCCCAGCAGCGGGAGCGGCGCCCAGAAGAGCGGGCCCGTGAGCGGCGTGGTCCAGGACTGGCGAAGCGCCGTGGAGAGGTTGTAGCGCTCGCTCGAGTGATGGTTGACGTGCGCGGCCCAGAGGAAGCGCACCTCATGATGCGCGCGATGAAAGGCGTAGTAGCAGAGGTCTTCGAGCACGAAGAGCGCCACCCACGCCAGGAGCCCCGTGCCGACGTCGAAGAGCCGGTGCTCGTAGAGCCAGAGAAAGAAGGTGAAGGCGAGGGCCTTCGGGGGCAGCGACGCGAGCAGGTTGCCGACGCCCATGGCGAGGCTCGCCGCCGTGTCCTTTGGCGTGTACCCGAGGTGAGCGGCGAGGCTTCGCCGGTGCAGCCACCAGGCCTCGAGCGCCATCGTCAGCACGAAGGCCGGGATCGCGAAGACGATGAGCTCCGCGGAGGTCATGGCAGACGTCCCTGCACGGGGTATTTTCGCACGCATGGCGACCACCCGCACCTTCTGCCGCATCTGCGAGGCCCACTGCGGCCTCGTGGCCGAAACGGAGGGCGAGCGCCTCGTCGCGCTCCGGCCGGACCGCGAGCACCCCGTGAGCCAGGGCTACGTGTGCGTAAAGGGCCTGGCCCTCGGCGCGCTGAACGAGGACCCGGACCGGGTGAACCAGCCCCTCAAGCGCGTGGGCACGGACCGCTGGGTGGAGATCTCTTGGAAGCAGGCGCTCGACGAGATCGGCGCGAAGGTGCGCGCGTTGCGCGCCACGCACGGCGACCGCTCCGTCGCCCACTACGCGGGCAACCCGAGCTTCTTCAGCTTCCAGAACGTGCTCTTCAGCGCGGCCTTTCTCGAGGCCCTCGGCTCGCCGAACCACTACGCCTCGCACTCCATCGACGCGAACCCGAAGTTCGACGTGGCGACGCAGATTTTCGGGAGCTCGCTGCTCCAGCCCGTGCCGGACCTCGAGCGCACGGAGCTCTTCGTCTGCCTCGGCTCGAACCCCGTCGTGAGCCAGATGTCCATCGTGCAGGTGCCCAACGCGCTCGCTCGGCTGAAGGCCATCGAGGCGCGCGGGGGCCGGGTGATCGTCGTGGACCCGCGGCGCACGGAGACCGCCGCGAAGGTCGGCGAGCATCTGCCCATCGTGCCGGGCACGGACGTGTACCTGCTGCTGGCCCTGCTGCATGTGCTCGCCTTCGAAGACCGGGTAATCGACGGGGCGGCGTTGGCCCCGGTAGCCCGCGGGGTGCGCGACTTTTGCGAGGCCGCGCGGCCCTGGACGCCGGAGCGCTGCGCGGCGCTCACGGGCATCGACGCCACGACGCTCCGCGCGCTCGCGCGGGCCTTTCACGCGGCGGACGGCGCCTGCCTCTACATGTCGACGGGCGTGAACATGGGGCCCTTCGGCTCGCTGTGTGCGTGGCTCGTGCAGGGGCTCTCGCTCGTGAGCGGCCAGCTTGATCGCGAGGGCGGGCTGGTCGTCCCCGAGGGCGCCTTCGACGCACCGAAGCTCGCCGCGTTGCTCGGCCTCGGCGCGGAGGACGAACACCGCACGCTCGTAGGCGGCTGGCATCGCGTGGCCGGGGCCTTCCCCGTGGGCGCGCTGGCGGACGAGATTCGCGTGGACCACCCGGAGCGCATTCGCGCGCTCTTCGTGAGCTGCGGCAACCCGGCGCATTCGGTGCCGGGCACGGAGCTCGAAGACGCGCTCGGCGAGCTCGAGCTGCTCGTCTCCATCGACCTCTACCGCAACGAGACGGCGCGCCAGGCGCACTACGTGTTGCCGGCGACGGATATGCTCGAGCGCTCGGACTTTCCCGTGAGCTGGACCGGGCTGCAGGTGGTGCCGCACGCGCAGTTCACGGAGGCCGTGCTCCCGCCGAAGGCCGGTCGCCGGCCGGAGTGGGAGATCTTCACGGACCTCGCGCGGGCCTGCGGCGCGAAGACCTTCGGGCCGGCGCCGCTGCTCGGCGTCTTGCCTCGCCTCAACGGGCTGCTCGGGCTCGTGGGGCGCCGCGTGACGCCGGACCACCTGCTCGCGCTGCTCCTCCGCTGGGGTGGGCAGACCACGCTCCGCGAGCTCCGGGCGAAGCCCGAGGGGGTGGCGCTGAGGCCGACGCGCGGCGGCACGTTTCTCGGGCATCGGGTCGCGACAGGCGATGGGCGCGTGCACCTCGATGCCCCGCGCCTGCTCGCGGATCTCGCGCGCCTCGAAGAGCACGCGCACGAGCTCGGGGCGCGGCCGGAGGGCGAGCTCACGCTCATCGGCCGGCGCCAGCGCACCTCGCACAACAGCTGGATGCACAACGTGGAGCGTGTGCCTCAGGGCCCGGCCAACGTGGCGCTCATGCACCCGGCGGACGCCGCGGCCCGCGGCCTCGACGACGGCAGCGAGGTCGAAGTGTGCGGCCCGCGCGAGGCCATACGGGTGCCCGTGCGGCTCACGGACGACGTCGCCCCGGGCGTGCTCGCGGTGCCGCACGGTTGGGGCCACGGCGGGAGCGCACTCCGCCGGGCGTCACGGCTCGGCGGGGGCAACGTGAACCGCGTGATGCCGGACGCGCAGCTCGAGCCCGTGAGCGGGCAGTCCATCATGATGGCGCACCGCGTCCGCGTTCGACGGACCTGAGCCCTGTGTCCCGAGTCCGCGCCGGCGACTCGAACTCGTTGCCCCTCGAACCGCTCCGCGGCGTCCGAGAGCGGCCACGTGGCCAGCCGGGACTCCGGCGCCTGAAACGACGCCCTGAGCGTCAGCGGCGCGCGCCCAACACGACCCGGGGGATCTCCCCGAAGATCGCCTGGAGCGCCGCGGGAGCGTCGTGGTCGTGGCGGGCGAGCACCTCGTCGAGTACCTCGACCTCCACGGGCGCGGCGCAGACCTCGCGGAGGTAGCGGGCCAGCGAGCTCGGCGCGGCCGGTGGCCCGAGCTGCGGCCTTTCGAAGCGCTGGAGCTGCGACGCGAAGCCGAGGTTCGGCAGCACGCCGGGGCGTTTTGCGCGGACCCGCTCGAAGGCCGTGAAGAAGGACAGGCGCCCGGTCTCCATGAGCTGCGCGATGGCCAGCGTCGCCGAGCGGCTCACGCCGGCCTCGCAATGCACGAGAAGCCTGCCGCCCCCCTGCGCGGCTTCCCGGGCGAAGGCGAAGAAGTCCGGAAAGAAGCGCGCGACGTCCTCGTCCATCGCGTCCCGGAGCGGAAGCTGGAGCGTTTCGAAGTCTCGGCCGAGAAAGCCCACCTTCGGAAAGACGTGCCCCTCGAGGCAGCTGCACACGTGTGTAGTGCCTTCGGCCCGGAGAGCGCCGCGCTCCTCGGGCAGGGGCCGCGCGCCAACCGCGAGCTCGGGCGTGATGGCGCTCCGCGGTTCGTTGCGCAGCGAGAGCCCTTCGAAGTCGAGGCCGAGCCGCGAGAGGAGACGGTCCACGAGCGCCATGCTTCGGGGAGCGTAGCGGAGCCCCACCGCGTACCGGTCATGAAGAAGGTGCACGGCTGAATGCCGTAGGTGGACGAGCTGCAAGCAAGACCGCCCTGACGGTCAGGAACAAACCACGTGGGTTTTCGCCGGAACCCCTCGCGCGACGTGCGCCATCACCCGCTTGGGCGATAGTCCGCGTGAACCCGCCCGACTTTACGTAACACACGGTATACGAAACACGGGCCGCCCTGCTGGAGGGCGCGGGAGAACTACGGGAGCCCGCGCATCCACGCGGAGATCCG